>CAYJHF010000055.1:0-11312 GCA_964369905.1 uncultured Mailhella sp.
TTTGGCCATAGCTCAGTTTCAAACATAATACAAAGCTTGGGGTTTGCTTGTTCAAAAGCTTTAAATACTATTTTATCCAGATCAAAGCAGGCAAATCTTATGATAATTGTTGGCAAATCTGGAGCATTATGTTCATTTTGCCAGCTTTGAAATATTTTTGCACATTCTCTTTCTAAAACGTCCATACCTTGACGAGTCCAGGTTGTAATCAATATATTTAGTTTTCTGTTTTCTTGTGGTAGGGATTTAATAAAATCAACTGCTAAATATGCTTCCCCCCCAGAGGCGGCCTGCAACCATAAGTCCACATTTTTAACTTCAAATTCCTCAATATTTTGTGGAAGTATTTTTAATGACTCATAGTCAACAGCTTTGTATTGGCAATTTAGACAAAATAAATACTTATCCTTTTCAATATTAATATAAAAACTATTTTGGGCATATAGTTTTTGCTTTAACCAATCATTAGGAACAGTCCTTTGCTCAAAACCATCTTTCACTCTAGAGTTAAAGCGCAGAAAAATAAAACCTATTTGCCACAAGATATTATAAAGTATGAAAAAAACTTTAATTAAAACTGTCATAATTCACCATAATATACTTACTTATTTTCTTTTCATTTTAGATTTTATGATTAAATTCATTGTTATTCCTGCCAAAATACCCATAATTGAACCCAATAAAAAACCTCTAGGAATACTTGAAGTTAATCCAAAAAAGGCAAAAATAACACCAAGTGATGATCCTATCAAAAAACCTTTAACAATGGGTGATGCCATAAAAAATCCTATTTCATAAAATTTTAGTTCAATTCTATTTTTTTAAAAAATTCCGTACACTTGACCATTTTCGGTATTTACATCAATTTTTTTAAAGCCTGGATTTGAGCCTGTGCCCGGCATAAGCTTTATATCTCCGGCAATGGGAACAATAAAACCTGCTCCTTCAAATATTTTCACATCTTTAATATTTAATGTCCAGTCTTTTGGAGCTCCTTTGAGACTTGGGTCATCGGAGAGTGAAGAATTGGTTTTGAGCATACACAATCCCCATTCTTCAATATTTTTTTCTTGCTCAATTTTTTGGATTTTTTCTTTAGCTAAATTGTGAATTGCCACATCTTTTGCCCCATAAATCCTGTGAGCAATTTTATTTATTCTGGAAGTAAAATCTTCTTGCCATGAAAATAGTTCTTTGAAACTATGATCATCATTACAAGCATCTATAACCGCGTCAGCAAGCTCAAGAGCACCTTCTCCACCAAGCTCCCAATGTTTTGAATAAATTGCGTTGACTCCAAGCTTTTGGCAATGATTTTTGATTAAATCAATTTCTGACTTTGCATCACTGTGGAAAGCATTGATGCAAACAATTGGATTTATACCTGATTGTTTTACAATATCAATGTGTTGCAATAGGTTTGCCATTCCGTCTTCCACCAGCTTTGTGTTTTCTTGCAAATATTCTTCAGGTATATTTTTCCCACTTATGTTTGGAGCTCCACCATGATTTTTTAAAGCCCTTATAGTTGTAACAATTACAACTGCATCAGGTTTCAAACCACTATAGTGACATTTTAAATTCCACATTTTTTCATAGCCTATATCAGAGCCAAAACCAGATTCCGTGATGTGATAATCATTTAGTTTTAACGAAACTTTATCTGCTATTATGGAACTTTGCCCAATGGATATATTGGCAAAAGGTCCTGCGTGTACAAAAACAGGTTGCCCCTCAATGCTTTGAATTATATTTGGTTTCATTGCTTCAACTAACCATGCTGTCATAGCCCCATCAACTTCAAGATCTTTTGTGGTAATCACTCTGTCGTTTCTGTCATAAGCCACAACAATTTTTCCTATTCTTTGCCTAAGTTCTTTTAAATCATTACAAATTGCAATAATACTCATGACCTCAGATGCAACAGCAATTTCAAAATGTGATTGCATAGTAAATCCATCACTTGCACCACCAAGTCCAATTACAATATTTCTAAGAGCTTGACAACAAAAATCCATTACAAAACCTAGAGAAACTTTATTTGGATCAATATTTAGTTTTTCTTTACCACTAAGGCGTTTAAACTTTTCGTCATTATAATTATTTTCATGCTGTATTCTTGAGGTTAAAGCCACCATGGCTAAATTGTGAGCATTGGAAATTGCATTAATATCTCCGGTAAAACCTAATGATAATTGGGTTAATGGGATACATTGAGAAAGTCCACCTCCGGCAGCTGAACCCTTAACTCCCATAGTTGGGCCGGCTGAAGGTTGCCTAATGGCAGCAGCAACTTTTTTTCCTCTTTTTCCAAGCCCTTGCAGTAAACCAATGGTTGTGGTGGATTTTCCTTCTCCTAGTGGGGTTGGGGTAATTGCTGTTATAATAATATATTTTCCATCTTTTTTTGTTTGTTCACGCCTTAAAACAGACTCATAATCAATTTTAGCCATATAATGCCCATAAGGAATTAATTCTCTTGCTTGTAACCCAAGCTTTTCTCCAATTTCTGAAATGTGCAGAATACTTTTTTCAGCTTCTTTGGCTATTTGCCAATCAGGCATTGTTTTTGGGTCTAATTTCATCTTCTTAGTTCCTCTTAATGGAATGAGTATAATAAATAGATAGAATATTATATTAAAGAAATATTTTATAGTAATTTTAGATTAAATTACTATGTTGACTGCAATAGCAGTAAACCACTGTATAGACATAGTGCAATTTGATTGTAATGTTAAGTGCCAAAACAAGTGTGCCCTTAAATAAGTTGGCATTTGTGATGTTAACTTAAAATACTATAAGATATAAATATATTACACATTCTTAAAAAAATTTAGGCAACAGGTAAGATAATTACCTGTTACCTAAAAGGAATTAAAAAAGGAAAACTTAGCTGTTTAAATATTCTTTTAGCTCTTTTCCTGCTCTAAAAAATGGTAAGCGTTTAGACTCAACTTTTACTTTTTCACCGGTGCGAGGGTTGCGCCCTGCATAGGAGCCGTATTCTTTAACTTTAAAACTTCCAAAGCCTCGAATTTCAACATGATCACCATCTAGAAGAGCATTTTTCATGCTATCAACAAAAGTATTAACAACCAATGTGGCTTCTTCGGCAGAAATATTAGATTGCTCAGATAGGGTTTTAATTAGTTCGCTCTTGTTCATAAAATCCTTCCTCCATAAACAAACTCATGATTACAAAAAATAGTCCTAAATCTTATGCTTATGCTTTTATAAAGATAAGTATTAAAGAAGTTTTTCTCATATTTTATAAATAATGTCAACAAAATATAAAATAATTTATTAAAAATTCATACGGAAACATCTGCACAATTTATTATAAAAGGACTCTTAATTAAATAAATTGCTAGGTTATTTAAAATAAAATTTATATAAAACAAGTGGTTATAACTATAAATTTATTATAATTTTTAGTTTACCTCATGCTTTTTATTTTTTTGTTAATGTTTTTAGCACTGGTTGATTTTTCAATGTGGTGTGCATACTTTGATATATTTTTATTATTTTATCTGCTAAAATATTTATATCTTTTGCTGCATTACATTCCGGAAATAACTCCATGAGTGGAACTTGTTTAATAACAGCTTGATGCATTTTTTCATCATGTCTAACACTTCCAAGTAATACAGGGTTTACATTTAAAAACTTCTGGCAAGCTAATTCTAAGCGTTTAAAACTTGCTTCTTCATCTTTTTTATTGGCCACATCATTCACAATTATCAAAAAGTCTTGAACTTTGAGTTCTTGTTTTAAAACTTTAATCAGAGCGTAAGCGTCGGTAAGAGCTGTTGGTTCAGGAGTAATAACCACAACTCTAATTGTGGCCATGGCTGCAAATGATTGAACTGTTCCATGAATTCCGGCACCCAAATCCATAAAAACCAATCTGTATTTTCTAAGGGCAGGCTCAATTCTTTTTATGATTAAATCTCGCACATCTGACGTCATATCAGTTAACTCCGGAACACCTGAGGCCGCAGGTAAAATATCAAAACGCTCGTATGTGTTTTTATCAAGTGATATTATGGCTTCTTCAACATCAGAACCACGAAGTAATACATCTTGCAAATTCTCTTCTGGGGTTATACCAAGTAGAACGTCAAGATTTGCTAAGCCAAGGTCGCAATCCATTACTAAAATAGGATAACCCTTCGTTGCTAAGGCATAGCTAAGGTTTAATGTTATATTGCTTTTTCCGACTCCACCTTTTCCGCTCATAAAAGCCAAACTCATACTATTCATATTTACCTCTAATATAACTAAAAATCAAAAATTATACACCAAAAAACAAAAAGCGTTTTTCGTCTGCTTGTACTAATGATTTATTTTTCTTTTCATTTTTACTGTGTTGATAAAACATGGCGTTCAAATTATCTTGCTTGTTTTGCAAAAGGGCTTCTTTGGCATGGGCAAAAATTGTGTCAGCATTTTCTCCGTCCAAAGCTTCTGCTAGGCCTGCATTAATTTGCAAATGAGGCAGAGCATTATTTACGCAAGACAAAATACGTTCAGCCAAGGCGCAAGCAGTAAAGCCACCCATTTCAGGAAGGGCAAGGGCTATACCAAAACCTTTTATTTCTCCAAAAAAATCTTGTTTTTGGGTGGAAATAATTAATTGTTCTATTAATTCTTGAAGTTGTAGGCGTTCATTTTGAGCATCTAATTTAAACAAAACCAAAGAAAAGTGATTTTTTTTATGTTCAGTTGCAAAAATAAGCCTTTGCCAAAATTCATCTTGATTTAAAAAAAGTTGGTGTAAAGGATTTAAATATTTTTCCATATCAATATAGCGTAGCCAACCATGTTCCATACCCAAATCTAGCCATTTTTTCATGCTATTTTTACTTTCAGCCTCTTCTTGTCCTTTATTTTTTTCATCTTCCATTATACATAAATGCCAAAAGTAGCTTTTTTCAGGATGGTTGATTAATTCTTGAATATGTTCTGTTCTTTGAGCTTCTATAGGAAAATTATAATTTAAAAATGTTTTTTGCATTGTGCGATACAAATTTTCCAAAAGGGAATCCCCAAAGTCATTAAAATCTTCAGTATTAAAATTATCAATGCTGCTTTCTTTCAAAATATTACTCCTAATAGCTCTTATTGTATACGCTTTTCGTGAGAATACAGTAAATAATCTCTAATAAAATCGTCTAAATCCCCATCAAGAACATGATCTACATTGCTATTTTCTGTTTGAGTTCTGTGATCTTTTACAAGCCTATACGGCTGCATTGTATACGTTCTAATTTGACTGCCAAAGGCAATCGCATCCTTACCTTGATAATTTGCTTGACGCTCTGCATCTCGTTTATTTTGTTCATGTTGATATAATCTGGCCTTTAAAATTCTCATGGCAGAATCTTTATTGCTGTGTTGAGATTTTTGATTTTGACATTGAGCTACAATATTAGTAGGAATGTGAGTTATGCGAACAGCAGATTCTGTCTTATTAACGTGCTGTCCACCTGCTCCTGAAGCTCTGTATACATCTATTCGTAAGTCTTCATCTTTTATAACTATATTAATTTCATCGCCCCCATCAGGTATTACATCAACCGAAGCAAAAGACGTGTGTCTGCGTCCTGAAGAATCAAATGGAGAAATGCGTATTAAACGATGAATGCCTTTTTCACCTTTTAATAGCCCAAAAGCATTATAACCTTGAATTCTTATGGTTATACTTTTAGTTCCGGCTTCATCACCGGCCAAATAATCCAAAATTTCAAGTTTAAACTTCTTTGCATCTGCAAAACGCATATACATTCTTTCAAGCATAGCTGCCCAATCTTGGGCTTCTGTTCCCCCAGCTCCTGGGTGAATATCTAAAATAGCGCTCATGTGATCTGTTTCATTGCCAAGTAAGATTTCCATTTCTGTTCTGGCAAGAAGTTTTTGCAATAAAAAAACTTGTTCATTTAATGAAGAGACGGCTTCAACCTCACCATCACTTGCTAAAATAAACCATTCTTGCAAATCATTGTGTGCTGTGGATAATGTTTTATATTTCTGAATTTCTTCGTCCAGTTGACTTTTTTCTTTTAAAAGAACACGCATTTTTTCTTGGTTTTCCCAAGTACTTGGCAGTGATATAATTTCTTCAATTTCTAAAAATCGCTTTTCTTTCGTTTCGAGGTCAAAGCCTCCTCCAAAGCGATGTGAATTGCAAAGAAAGGTCAGGAATTAAAGATTTTAATTCAGATAGTTGCAACATATATTTTCCTTATAATTCAAAAACAAAAATCTAATTGCTAAATTCAGAGGGGAATTATATAGCATACAAAACAGTTTGTCAAAATGATTGTTTCTAAAAAAAATGAATATTTTTATTTAGTAAATTTTTATACAAAAAAATATGTAATTTTTGTTATTTATCTTTTTTAAAAAATATGTTATAAAAACATTCATATTATTTGAAGGCTCTGCACAACTTATTATGCAAGCTTTCATGGAGAATTTGCAAGACAAATAAGACCACAAATTAAGAACAGACAAAACGATGCTTTTATCGTTAAGTGATTGACTTGTGCGCCTTTAAGCTCTGTATATAAAATTCTCATTTTTAAAAATTTATTTTTTATAAAAAATTTTGCAGAACTCTTTATTTTGTGAGGAAAAATATGGCTACTTCTTTGATAATTATGGGAGCTGGGGGGCGTATGGGGTCAACCCTGGTAAGGCTTGCCAATGAACAATCAGATTTTGAAATTTGTGCTTTAATAGAACCAAATGCAGAAAAAATAAGCTCTGTTCCAAAAAATTGTTTGATTTCATCAAGCTTGGAAGATGTGATTACAAAATGTCAAGACGCTGTAATTATTGATTTTACTGCACCTGTGGTTAGTATAGAAACAGCTCGTTTGGCTGCAAAACACAAAAATCCAGTTGTCATTGGAACTACAGGACTTAGTGCTGAACAAAAATTAGAATTAGAAGAGCTGGCCAAGGAAACCATAATTGTATTTTCACCAAATATGAGCGTTGGTATAAATGTTTTGCTTGATATTCTGCCAAGACTAACAGCTTTACTTGGGGAAGATTATGACACAGATTTAATGGAAATTCATCACAACCTAAAAAAAGATGCACCAAGTGGTACAGCCCTTAGATTGGCTGAAGCTGTAGCTGAAGGTAAGGAAAAAGATTTGCAAGATGTGGCCTGTTATCACAGGGAAGGAATTATAGGTGAGCGTCCAAAACATGAAATTGGCTTACAAACTCTTAGGGGTGGAGATGTGGTAGGCGTGCACACTGTTTATTACTTTGGCCCGGGTGAGAGAATTGAAATTACTCATCAGGCTCACTCCAGAGATAATTTTGCCGGTGGAGCTCTTAGAGCAGCCCGCTGGGTAAATTCCCAAAAACCAGGCCAACTTTTTACAATGCGCCATGTGCTTGCAAAAAATTAAAAAAGGTTTATTCTAATTTTTCAAGTAATTATTCTTTTAACAACAAATTTTAAAATACCATAAGACAATATTATGATAATAACATTAATTCAACACAATCCCACACTTGGAAACTATGCTTTAAACCAACAAAATCTCAATGCTGAGTTTAAAAAATATTCGCAAAGTTTATGCCTAACATCAGGCTATGCTCTTTTGGGTAATCCTTGGCAATCAATTGCAAATATTGGAGGTTTTCAAAGTAGGGTTGAAGAATTAACTGCAAAATTTGAAACAAATACAAATTACTTAGTGCAAAGTGTTTTAGCAGAACCAGTTTGGATTTCTCAGTATAAGCAAGAACAAATCATCTTTAAACAAGATTTTTTTGAAATTGAAAACATTAAATTCTTTGCTCCTCATTCTTGTAATATTAGTGAGTTATGTAAGCTTACAATTCCAGAACAAACACAAATTGTTTATTTGGCCTGTGCTGAGCAATTTTATGAAGGATTAGAAGTTGAACAAATTTTGCAAGAATATGCTAAACTTTGGAAATTACCTATAATTTATTTAAATTCTGTTGGTGTTTGTGATGGCTTTGTTTATGCCGGACAAAGTATGCTTATTTCTAAAGATGGTAAAGTTTTGACTAAACTAAAAGCTTTTAGTGAGGACAGTTATACATTTGAATTTGATGGCATAAATATTATTGCTCAAACAAAGAACCAAGAGCCAATGGAAAAAGACGAAGTTATTTTTCAAGCAATCTGTTTGGCAATCAAAGACTATGCAAAAAAATGCAACATTAAAAAAGCAATAATTGGAATAAGTGGTGGAATGGATTCTGCCCTAGTAGCCGTTTTGGCTTGCGAAGCCCTTGGAGCAGAAAATGTAACAGGCATTATGATGCCTTCAAAATTTAGCACTTCTCACAGCTTGGAAGACGCCAAAGAGTTGGTACAAAATCTTAATATGCCTTGGAGAGTTATTCCTATTCAAGAAATTATGAGTAGTTTTGAAAACTCCTTAGGCCCTAGCCTACAATCACTGCTACCACTTGATGATCCAAGTGAAGATATGACTTTTGAAAACTTACAAGCTCGTATTCGAGGAAATATATTAATGGCTTATGCCAATAGAACCGGAGCAATGGTGCTTGGTACTGGTAATAAATCTGAAATAGCAATGGGTTATTGCACGCTTTATGGTGATACTGTGGGTGCGCTTGAACCCATTGGAGATATATATAAAACCAGAGTTTACAATATAGCAAAATGGTATAACAAACAAAAACCTCTTATACCAGAGCATATTTTAGTAAAAGCTCCAAGTGCGGAACTTCGGCCTGAGCAAAAAGATGAGGACTCATTACCACCTTACCACCTACTTGATGAATTTTTATATCAAGTGCTGGAACAAAATTTAGATCCAAACTCTGTCTTTGTACAAGGACTCAGTTTAGATGATAAAAATAATATTTTAAGCAGGCTAAGAAGCAGTGAGTTTAAGCGTAAGCAAGCGCCATTTACTGTTGTTCTTTCTTGTTTTAGTTTTGGGCAAAATTGGAATATACCGATTAGTGCAAAAGGTTTTTAAAATTTTTGCAAGAAAAATTGTAATTAAAATAATGCAGAGTTGTTAAACTAGGAGATGGAATATGAATATACCTTGGAGCGCTCACTACTCATCTAATGCCCCTGAAACTTTAGATTTTACTGAAAAGTTTCTGCAAGAATTTCTTGATGATTGTGCTAATAATTTTGGCAAAAATAATGCCATTCAGTTTCATAATTTTAAAATGAATTATGCACAATTGAAAAAAACAGCTGAAAATTTTGCTTCTTCATTAAAAAAACTAGGAGTAGAAAAAGGTGATCGCATTGCCATTATGCTACCTAATATTCCTCAAACAATTATTGCCTTTTGGGGTTCATTAAAAGCTGGGGCAACCATTGTGATGACAAATCCATTATATATGGAGTCAGAACTCACTCATCACTTTAACGACTCCAATCCTAAAGTACTAATAACACTAGAACTTTTTTGGGATAAAATTGAAAAACTTCAAGATAATTTTAAAATTGAAAAATATATTGTCACAAAAGTTTCAGAATCCTTAGCGTTTCCACTAAATTTTTTACAAAGAATAAAAGCCAAAAAAACAAATATGGCTCCTAAGATCAACTACTCACATAAAGTTTTACCATGGAAAAAGGTTATAAAAAACAAGGAACAATACAGTGAGCCATTAGAAGGAAACCCAAGTGATTGCATTGCCTTATTGCAATACACCGGAGGAACTACTGGCTTTTCAAAAGGAGCTATACTAACTCATTCAAATCTTAGTGTACAACTCCAACAACTTCAAGAAGTGATACATACAAGAGAATATCCTCAAGATCACCTTTTCCTTGCAGTTATGCCATTTTTCCATGTTTTTGGTTTGGTGGGCTGTATTCTCTTGCCGGCTTCCTTGAAAAGCTCTGTATTGCCTGTTCCCCGCTATGTTCCCAGTGATTTGCTCGATATCATAGATAAATCTAAACCTACATTTTTTGTTGGTGCACCTTCCATATATATTTCTTTAATGCAGTTGAAAAAAATTACTAAGGTTGATATGACGTGTATTGATTACTGTATTTCAGGAGCAGCACCTTTTCCTGTAGCCAGTCTTGAGAAATTTAGGGCAATGACCAAGGCTAAAATTACAGAAGGGCTAGGACTCACGGAAGCTTCGCCCGTTATTTCTGCCAATCCGGTTTACGGTAAGCAAAAAAATGGCTCTGTTGGGGTGCCAATTCCGGGTACTCAAATCAAGATTGTTGATGTTAATGATCCGGAAAAAGAAATGGCAATTAATGAAACCGGAGAAATTATAGCTAAAGGCCCTCAAGTTATGCGTGGCTATTGGAATCAAATTGAAGAAACTGCAAATACCATAAGAAATGGTTGGTTACACACAGGTGATTTGGCTTATAAAGATGAAGATGGCTATATTTTTATTGTAGATCGCAAAAAAGATATGGCAGTTATTGCCGGATATAATGTATACCCTACTGAAATAGACCAAGTTCTTTATACTCACCCAAAAGTGCAAGAGGCCATTTCACTTAGTATTCCTCACCGCTCAAAAGGTGAAATACTAAAAGCCTATATTGTTCCAAAAAATGGTGAAGAAATCACTACCGCAGAAATCATAAGCTATTGTAAAGAAAAATTAGCTTCTTATAAAGTTCCGAGATTTATTGAAATTCGTAATGAGTTACCAAAAAGTAGTGTGGGTAAAATTCTTAGAAGAATTTTGCGAGATGAAGAAGTTCAAAAAGATAAGGATAATGAAGTAAAAACAGATAAATAACTTATTTTACTTTTTGAATATTTTAATATAATAGGTTTAAGTTTGTCAAAAAAATTTAATTATTCTCAAGAATTATGTATTAAATTGGCCGGAAAGGCTATGCAAAATACAAATATGATTTACCCAAATGCAAAAATTGGCATTGCAGTTTCAGGTGGGGTGGATTCATTTGTGCTGTTAAAAGTAATGCAAATTAGGCAAAAAATATTGCCAATCACATTAATGCAGGATTTGACCCAAATAATCACCTTCCTCTTGAAAACTATTTAACACAAGAAAATATAAAAGGACATATTGAAGTAACAGATCATGGGCTAAGAGCACATACTGACGAAAACAGAACTAAATCACCATGTTTTTTTTGTGCCAGACTGCGTAGACAAAGACTCTTTGAAGTGTGTAAAATGCACAATCTAACCCACTTAGCCTTTGGGCATAATGCTGATGATCTTGTTTCGACTTTTTTATTAAACCTTATGCAAACAGGACGAGTGGAAGGTATGAGTATGAACGAGTCATTTTTTGGTGGCTTGTTACAAGTT
>CAYJHF010000055.1:11322-13210 GCA_964369905.1 uncultured Mailhella sp.
TATTCGCCCCATGCTCATGGTAGAAAAATCACACATTATAAAAGCAGCTAAACTTTGGGAACTTCCAATTTTTTCTAACCCCTGTCCCTCTGCAAATACAACAAAGCGTACAACCTTATTGGAAAATTTAAACTCTTTTTGTAAAGATAGTAAAAATGGTAAACGTAATGTTTATCAAGGGCTGATTAGGTGGCAATATGAAAAACATAAAGTACCAAAAGAACAGGTCTTAGATTTGAAAGAATATGTGGAAAAATATGGCAATTGCAATAAAAATTATAGTAAATAAAATTGGATATATAAATGCTTAATATACACATAACATACTTGCGAAACAGTAAAAAACTGTATGGTGAACTAAGACTTGCCACTGCCCTGTCTGCCGGCTTTGACCTAAGAGCCTGCCTTGAAACGGAATTTATTGAAATAGCCCCAAATCATAGAGTAGGCATCAATACAGGTGTAGCTCTTGATATTTCAAAAGGAATAATAGATTTACCAAGCCTTAACCTACCTTTAGCAGGCTTTGTCTACTCACGCAGTGGCCTTGGAGCTGTGAAAGGGCTTACTGTTGCCCAAGGAGTTGGATTAATAGATCCAGACTATCGCGGGGAAATTAAAGTATTTTTATTAAATACCTCTCAAGAAAACCAAAGAATAGAACATGGGGAACGCATTGCACAACTGGTTTTTCAACCCTATTGTCCCGTAAACCTTATTGAAGTGCAAGAACTTGACGAAAGTCAACGAGGCATTGGAGGCTTTGGAGCTTCCGGACGTTTATAATAAAAACTTCTTTGGAAAAAATAAAATGAATTTAGTGAACTTAAATAATCTTAGCTTTGAAGAGCTTGAACAATTTGTTGTCGGAGAATTACAACTTCCAAAATATCGCACCTCCCAGCTTTGGCAATGGATTTGGTCGAAAAACTGCCTAAGTTTTGATGAAATGACAGATATTTCAAAAAATATTATTCAAACCCTAAAGGAAAAAGCTTACTTATTCCGTCCTGAAATAATTAAAACCCAAAAAAGCAAGGACGGAACAATTAAATTCTTGCTAAAACTCGAAGATGGGGAATGTGTTGAAACAGTTCTTATTCCAAGTCTGTCCAAAGATGGAAATGGTAGAATGACTCAGTGCTTATCCACACAGGTGGGCTGTGCCATGGCTTGTACCTTTTGCAGTACAGGCGATCAAGGTTTCACCAGAAATATGACTATGGGAGAAATACTAGGGCAAATACAGGCCGCTAGAATTTATCTTAACGATCGTAGGCCACAACACCCTGTAATTAGAAATTTAGTGTTTATGGGCATGGGAGAACCACTGCTCAACTTTGAAAATTTAATGAAATCATTGCACACCCTCCACCACAAAAAAGGGCTGGCCTTTTCCTCTCGTCGCATTACAGTCTCCACCTGCGGTATAAAAAAAGGTTTGGCAGAACTTGGAGCAAGCAATTTAGCTTTTTTAGCAGTTTCACTTCATGCCCCTAATCAAGAGCTTAGAAAAGAACTTATGCCAAAAGCAGCCACTTGGGAACTTGAAGAGTTTATAAAAAGCCTTGAAGAATACCCCCTGTCCACCCGAGAACGCATTACTTTAGAATACTTAGTAATCAAAGACCTAAACCACAGCCAAGAACACGTTAAACAATTGGTCAAAATTTGTTCAAGACTAAAAGCAAAACTAAACCTAATCCCTTACAACTCCACACCAAATTCAAACTACAAAGCACCAAGCTCAAAAGATTTACTAGAGTTTGAAAAAGCACTTTGGGCTAAAAATATAACAGCCATACTTCGCAAAAGCAAAGGGCAAGACATTGACGCAGCCTGCGGACAATTAAGAGCAAATGGTTGAAGAGTTGGGGAGGGGAAAACC
>CAYJHF010000056.1:0-13205 GCA_964369905.1 uncultured Mailhella sp.
AAAATCCTCCGATGATATAAACATTATATCGCTTATTATTAAAATATATTCCAAGTTGAGTTTTCTAACCGTGATACTTAGATTTGTCAAGCTTTATTTTTTTCAATTTCCGAGTTAATGTATTGCACTAAAAATAATGACATACAAGCTAGGATAGCCCCTAAAATAAAAGGATATTGATAGTTTATCATCCAAAGTGCTCCTCCAATTACAGGAACAAAAATGGCTGCAATATGATTAATGGTGAAGGAAACAGCCATGCTTGGTGCTATGTCTTCTTTTTCTCCCATTTTTTGAAAAAATGTTTTTTCTGCTATATTAAAGTTGAAGGTAAATTGATCTAAAATATATAAAAAAGCCACAATCATTCCATTATCAATGTAAGCATAACCAAGAAAAATCCCAATGGCCGGCAAAAACTGTAATGTTAATAATTTTTGTTCTCCGAAGCGATTAATCATTTTACCTATTATTGGATTTAATAACCAATTAAATGTATTATTTATAAGAAATAATGTTGTTATCATTACCACTGTATAATCAAATTTTTGCACCAATAAAAAGAGAGAAAAAATAGTAAATATTTGTCGTCTTCCACCTGATAATAATGTCAACGCATAAAACAACCAGTATTTTTTCTTTAAAATGATTTTTTTCTTTTGAGCAGGTAAAACACTTAAATCTGGTTTTCTGGTGCAAGCAAAAAGAGCTCCACAAATTGCTACAAGACCGGTTACCAAATACATCTGCATAAAGCTAAAAAATGTAGCAAAGGACAAAATTAAAATGGCAACCATTATATTACCAAGGGCTGAAATACTTCTTAACCTTCCAAAAACAAGGGGTGCAACCTTAGTATTAAATGCTTGCAGTGTTATTGATTGATTGATAGTTTCATAATAATGAAAACCAATTGACATACAAAGAGTTGTTAATAACATACCACCATAACTTGGAAAAAATCCGGTCAGAGCAACACCGACTCCAAGGGTTATGATGGATAAAACAGCTAAAGATTCTTCCTTAATAAATCTTAGACAAAAAATAACTGTAAAGGCTAAAAAGCCCGGCAATTCGCGAATAGATTGAATTACCCCACCCTGCGCACCTGTTAACTCAAGTTCTTGCAGAACATAGTTTGTATAAAGCATTTGCCAAGCTTGATAGGCAACTATGTTAGTAAATGTAAGAATAAAAAGAAATAAAAAAGCACTTCTTTCTATTTCTGTATTAATTTCCGATGGCCTAACATAATTAATGAGTATATTACTTGGCTTCATGTTTCCTCAATAAAAAGTAATTTTTGTAAAGCTTCTAATTAAAGATTTATAAGATTTTGAAATAACCTTGCTCCTTGAATTTTCACTTGTCAACACATTTTAAAAAAAATATAAAAAATAAATTGACATTCAATTTCATTTTTGCTATTTTGAAAAAAATCGCAAATTGGAGGAAGAAATGAAAAAAAATAAAAATAAAGTAAACATGAATAGCTCAAAGCAAAATGTAGCCCATCCAAGTTTTATGTATCAAAATCACTCCTTAGCAGATTGCAAAGATTGTGATTTTGATTGTGAAAACTGTAATTTATCCAAAAAAAATATTTGCATCGTGGGCGGAGTTGAAAGAATGGAAGCTTTATACCGTAGTTATATAGAAAAAAACGGTGGAAGCCTAGATTATCATTCCGGTTCAATGCAGTCAGGAATTGGAAAATTAGAAAAGTTCTTACAAAGGGCTGACATGATAATTTGTCCTATAAACTGTAATAGCCACACCGCTTGCCTAAAAGTAAAGGATATTGCAAGAAAATTTGGTAAAGAATTCCATATGTTGCCAACAGGAAGCCTTTCTGCTGTAAAAAGATTATTGCATCAATATTATGCCTAGTATTTACTGATTTATTATTTCCTTATAAAAATTAAATTAATCAAATAATTTTATTGATTTTTTTAATTTTATTTTCTATAAATTTTCTTTATCAATTTTTTTATAGGGAATAATAAAAGTATTATGTCAGCAACAGTTTCCATGCCATCGGAATGGCATTTTCAATTGCCTCAAATCAATCCTGAAAATATAGTTCTTTCTGAAAATCCTAGAAGAGCAACTATTCAGGACGTTACTGGAATGTCAACTTTAATCAATGAGTTTGCTTCTGCTCGCATTATGCTGGCTAGAGGGCCTTTGTATTTATATCAAAGTATTCAAGACTACATGGTTATAACAGGCAAAGTCAATGATCAAGATGTTATAGTTGCCTGTGGTGGTTTACACGTTTTATGGGAAGATTTAGCTGAAATTCGTTCTGTGGCTGTGCACCCTGCCCTACAAAATCGTGGACTTGGAAAGTTATTAATCAATGCATTAATCGAAAATGCCAAGAGCATTAAGGTTAATGAACTCTTTGTTTTTACTTTAGCCCCCCAATTTTTTTCCGGACTTAGCTTCAAGGAAGTTCCAAGAGAAGTTATTCCTCCTGTGGTTTGGGCTGAATGTTCAAACTGCCCTAAATTTTATAAATGTGACGAAATTGGTATGATTAGGCCTGTTATATTATAAAAACTCCTTACCCATTAATTAAATAATAACTTTATGAATATAGAACAAAGTAAATCCCCATTGGTGGTGATAAAATATGGCGGTCATTCCATGAGTGAGCCAAGTTTAAACCAAGCCTTTGCAAAAAGTATTTATCAGCTTATACAAAGTGGTTGGAAAGTATTGCTTGGGCATGGTGGAGGTCCACAGATTAACAGTCTTTTGGAAAAACTTGAGATCAAAAGCTCATTTAAAAATGGATTACGTATTACTTCTGAGGAAGGAATGCAAGTTGTTGAAATGGTTTTAGCTGGGCAAGTCAATCCTTGGCTTGTTAGTTTATTTTGTGAACATAATATTCATGCTGTAGGTTTATCAGGAAAAGATTGTCAAACACTAATGGCAAAAGTCTTAGATCCTGAACTTGGGCTGGTTGGTGAAGTAGTAAAAGTCAATCCAAAATTATGCCAAGAATTACTTGAAAAAAATTATTTACCCGTTGTAGCTTCCATTGGTTATGGTGAAAATGGCACAAGTTTAAATATTAATGCTGATATAGCAACAGGTGCACTTGCCGGAGCACTTGGAGCTGATATTTTTATTTTAGTTACCGATGTGCAGGGCGTTTTAAATAAAGAAAAGAAGCGATTAGTTCACCTAAACAAAAGCAAAATAGCTGAGCTTATTGCAGATGAAACAATTTATGGTGGAATGTTGCCAAAAATTGAAAGTTGTTTAAATGCTATTTCTAAAGGCTGTAGGGCTGCACTTATATTTGATGGAAAAAATTCAGCCCAGTTGCAAGAATTATTAAATGCAGTAAATCAAGGGCTTAGTAGTGGTGATTTTTCCACCCTAAGTAGTGGAACCATAATCACAGCCCAATAATTTTCCAGAAAATGGAGTGGAGATATTATGAGTAATAAGCAAAATTCTAATCATATTTCATTAAAAAATAAAGATTTTTTAAAATTAGCAGATTTTACTGCCCAAGAAATTATTTTTCTTCTTAATCTTAGTGCAAAACTAAAACAAGATGGAAAAGAAGGGCAAGAAACACAGTATTTAAAAGGAAAAAAAGTTGCCCTCATTTTTGAAAAAGACTCTACTCGCACTCGCTGTGCTTTTGAGGTGGCAACCTTTGATCAAGGTGGCTACCCTGTTTACCTAGGCCCTTCCGGCAGTCAAATTGGTAAAAAAGAATCCATTGCCGACACAGCACGAGTGCTTTCAAGAATGTTTGATGGCATTGAATATCGTGGTTTTGGACAAGAACTGGTTGAAGAGCTTGCCCATTATGCAGATGTTCCGGTTTGGAATGGTTTGACCAATGAATTTCACCCCACCCAAATTTTAGCCGATTTTTTAACCATGTTCGAGCACTGCCAAAAACCTATAAAAGAAATTAGTTTTGCTTATCTTGGTGATGCTCGCTTTAATATGGCCAATTCTTTACTGATTGGAGCTGCAAAACTTGGAATGAATGTTAGAATAGTTGCTCCTAGTGTTTTACAACCAAGCCTTGAAATTCAGAGTCTTGCTAAACAATTAGCCGAAAAATCGGGCGCAAATATTTTGATTACCGATGATGTGAATGAAGGTGTAAAGAATTGTGATTTTCTCTATACAGATGTTTGGGTTTCCATGGGAGAGCCTGCTGAGGTTTGGGACGAAAGAATAAAGCTCCTAATCCCCTACCAAGTAAATAAAAATACCATGTTGCTCACCAATAATCCAAATTGTAAATTTTTACATTGCTTACCGGCCTTTCACGATCGCAAAACAGAAATTTCTGAGCAAATTTATCAAAAATATCAATTAGATGGTTTGGAAGTTAGTAATGATGTTTTTGAAAGCCCTGCTTCTGTAGTTTTTGATGAAGCTGAGAACAGATTGCACACAATTAAGGCTGTTATGGTTGCTACTTTATCAGAAATTACTTCAAATGATGTTTTAGATAAATTCAAGCTTTAATAATTAGTCGATGCTGAAAAATGTGATGACATATTGTTAACAAAAGCAAAGTTAGCCAAAAAACACAAAAAAATCTGCAAGAAATAAGCTTGGAACGTGCAATTTACTTGCAAAACTTTGGTGCAAAAAAAGAATTTTCAGTAGAGATTAATTAGGTTTTAGCCTACTTTCTTACCGCTTCTTAGCACAGGCATAATGGTTATTAATATAACTGAAACAATTACTATTAAAATACCGATTAGAATTTGTGTATTCATTATTTCATGGAAAACAATAATTCCAACAGCAACTGCAGTAATTGGTTCCATTGCTCCAAGTATGGCAACCAAGACCGAACCTATTTTTTTAATGGAAGTAATCAATAAAACATTTGAAATAACAACTGTTAAAAGACTAAGCCCGAACAAGTTTAACCAATCAGAGTTTGAGCTTGGAATTTGAAAATTGTTGGTTAATAAAGCAAAAATTGTGGCAGCTATGGCGCAGGCTCCAAAAATATATATGGAAATTATTTCTGTACTAAAATTATAAGATTGTAGTCTAAACAGACCTATAATATACACAGCATAACCCAAACCACCTGCAATACTATAAATTAATCCAAAAAGATTAATTTGTGAAACATCACTAAAAAAACCTGAGAGTAAAGCAACCCCAAAGCAAGTGATTAAACTTAAAACAACTTTATAAGGTTCAAGTTTTTCTTTATAGATTAAAACCATTAAAATCATTACAAAAATTGGATTAGTAAAAAAAATTGTTGTAACAATACCGCTTGGCATATAGGTTAATGCTGAAAATAAAAACATGGTGGCCAAAAAGTAAACCAATCCATTTAATAAAATAGGAACTACATTTTTATAGCCAACTTTTAATGATTTTTTAGTCAATACAGAAAAGATAATCACTATAATAGCCGCTATGGTAAAGCGATAACTCAAAGTAGAAATAATTCCAAAACCATTTTGATGCAGAGGAACGAAAAAAAATGGAATTAATCCAAATAATGTTGCCGAAAGAAGGGCTTCAAAAACACCAAGAATTCTTTGCATTTTAAACCTTGAAAGTTATTATACTAAGCCCATTAAGGCATAGGTTAGTTGAGCAGTAATAAAATCTGAAACAAAACTATCTTTCCTTGGAGCTAATTCAACCACATCAAAGCCTATAAGTTTTCTTTGTTCTAAACTCTTTTTTGCTAAATTCAAAGCCTGAAACCATTGCAATCCACCCGCCACAGGTGTTCCTGTGTCCGGAATAATTGAAGGATCAAGTCCGTCCACATCAAAGGTTATAAAAATATTTTCAGGAAAATCAATGGGTAATAATTGCTTAGGTAGGGGCTTGGTTGCTAAAAATTCTGCATCATAACTAATTACATTATAAGTTTTTCTGGCTTCATGCTCTTCCAAACAAAAGGCTCTATTACCAAATTGCACCAAGGGTAAACCTAAATCAGCAACGGCTCTTCGCATTACACTGGCATGACTCCAAGGGGAATTTAAATATTCATTTCTAAGATCAGCATGAGCATCAAATTGCACAATTCCAAATATTCCGTATTTTTCTTTCAGTGCTTTTAAGGCTCCGTAAGTAATTGAGTGTTCTCCTCCAAGCATAATTGGAAATTTATCCATATTTATAATATTTTTAACTACTTGATAGATTCTATCCAAAACAATTTCTGCTTCAGCAGAACAGTCAATGGGTGTGTGGGTAAAAATACCTCTTTCCCCCGGTGAAGTTTGGCCATTAAACAATTCAAGTTGGCTTGAAGCCTCCAAAATTGCATTAGGCCCTCTTGATGTTCCACCGCCATAACTAACACTAGCTTCATAAGGAACAGGAATTATATGATAAAAACATTGCTCGGCTGGACGTTTATCCACTTCTGAGTCTAAAAAACGTAGGTCATACTCTTGCATAAAGTTTCCATATTTTGATTTAATTTAAAAAATGCTTACAATTATTTCATAAAACTGGCTAAAATCTTCTCAATTACTTGCAAACAAGCCAAGTCTTCTTCTTTGTTTTTATTGAGTACATTCAAAATTTTCTCTTGATAATCAGGCTTTGCCATACCAAAAATATATAATGCTTCATAACAGGAAATTCTTAATGGAGCATGATCGCAAAAATTACTATCTCCATCTAAATCATAAATATATGAAATTAAAATATTGTGATAAGCCTTAGCCAGTCCATCGGATTGAGCTAGAGTTTGCCCAAAAGCTTCCGGAATACCCCAACCAATATTGCCCGATTCCTCGTTCATGTGCCAAATAAAACGCCTTACACAAACTTGAGCTTGCTCTTTGTCTTCAAGGTAAAGTTTTGCAATGGTATTTCCAATGGCATAAGCAGCCCTCTCAGCAATTAAACCACTTTGGGGCAAGCAAGCAAAAAGAGCGTTAATTACTTCCATAAAGCTTGAGTTTAATAACTCCTGAGGAAGTGGGTTTTGCTCTGTCCAGTTTTCTTGCAAAAGCCAGCTACGTAAAATTTTTTTATTATTTCTAAATACAGCCATTATTATTCCAAAAATGAAGGTTCTAAATAATTATTATGCAGAGCTTACAAAAATCAATTTTTATCTCAAACTGATTAAAAATAACATTTTAATATAAAATTTGCACTAAAATTCCTATTAATAATAATATGTAATTACAATATGTTATAAAAAGATGTAATCATAACTTGAGGATAGAGCATTTTTTTATATGTCAGACTATTGACACAAGATTTTTTTTCATTAAACTATAAGCTATGCAAGAAAGTAAATTTTCTAAAGATTAGCACTTTTAACTTTCTAATTATGGGGGAATTATGACTCAAGGTTCATGGGGAATAATTGGTGAAAACTCTTCATTGGTGGAAGTATTTAAAATACTTGCCAAGGTTGCACCAACAGACAGTACAGTGCTAGTAACCGGTGAGTCAGGCACAGGCAAAGAAGTTTTAGTCAGGGCCTTGCACGCCAAGAGCAAAAGAAGTACAAGCCCATTTATTCCGGTCAACTGTGGAGCTATACCCAAAGAATTATTGGAATCTGAACTGTTTGGCCATGAGAAAGGAGCCTTCACTCACGCCATAAGAACAAAACCTGGGCGCTTTGAAGTTGCTGAAAATGGCACAATTTTCCTAGATGAAATAGGAGAAATGGATATTGCCCTGCAAGTAAAAATTCTAAGGGTTCTCCAAGAAAAGGAAATTGAAAGAGTTGGCGGAAGTGGTCCAAAAAAAGTTGATGTAAGAATTGTGGCGGCAACCAACAGGGATTTAGAACGTGAAGTTGAAAAAGGAAATTTTAGGGAAGATCTATTTTACCGCCTAAATGTTATTCCTCTGCATTTACCACCTCTTAGAGAAAGAGGTGAAGATATTTTAGTTTTAGCCAATCATTTTCTCAAGTATTTTTGTGAAAAAAAGGAAAGGGAATTAATGTGCTTATCTGAAGATGTGGCAAGAATTTTCCTCAATTACGCTTGGCCCGGCAATGTGCGTGAACTTGAAAATTTAATTGAGCGACTCAGTATTTTAGCCGATGGCCCCAATGTGCTTACACCTGATTTACCACCTAAAATTATTAATTTCACCGGTGATATTGAGAGCTTACCACCTTTGCCAACCTTGCCAAAAGATTTGACCAAGAACTTATTTAGCTCTGAAGCCAATAGTAATAATAGCTTAACAAAAGATGAAAAAAAATCTTTGGCAAGTATCTTGCATGGATTTTCAGAAAATACCCCTGTGTCAAATGAACCTATTAACATTGATGGTAATAATTCAGAAAAAATAATTTTACCAACTTTGAACTCAATGAAAGAATATGGACTTGGTTTAAAGGAATTTTTAGAACTAATTGAAGATAAAATTATTGATGAAGCCTTAAACCAAGCTGAAGGGGTAAAAAACCAAGCGGCTGAAATTTTAGGTATAAAGCGAACAACTTTAATTGAAAAAATCAAAAAACGCAAAGATGACAGCTTATAATAGCAACAATTTTTAATAATGGTAAAAAATTTATGTGGAAACAATTTCTTATAATAACATCAATGGCATATTTTATGCTTACTCCTACAAAAGCCTTAGCTTTGTCTTTGGAGCTTGAAGATGGTGCTTTTGGTGATATAATACGCATAAAAGAAATTAGCCCCGATCAAAATATTCAAAGCACAAGAGTTTCTCCCACAGAGCTCTATGTGGGAATAACAAATTTTGATCTAAATAATTTCCAAACTCCATCTATAAATACAAACTTGATAAACAGCGTAACACCAAATAGTTCAGGTTTTGTCATTGAAATGGACAATACAAATTTTGGTTATATACAATCACAAAACAATGATGATATAATAATAAATTTATATCCCGATAATTTAGGTTCAAGATGGCGTGCAACCACACAAACGCAAGCTCTCTTTAATCAATTACAAAGCAATCAAAGCCCTGTGCAAAACCAAACTAATGGCCAGAATTTAAATCAATCACAAGAGACAGGGCAAACACAAAATCAAAACCAAGAAAATAACCAAAATACTGTACAAAATCAAAATATTACCACAAATGAAGAAGCACCACAACTTATTCAACCACCTCAAAGTATTTCTAATCAAACAAACCCCACCACCTCAAATCAAGTTATTGAAAATTTATCTCAATCTCAAACTCTTATTCCTACTCCTCAAACCAGTTCTACAACTTCAACATTAAATAATACCATAAATCAAGTACCGCCAAACAACAACTCCATCACCAGAAATATAACCAATAATATTACAAATATTACTCAAGAAGGTTCAAATAATCAAAATCAACCTTTAAATAATAATTTACCTCCTCAAACCACAAGCCAAACTATAAGCCAAAATACAACACAGGCAACAAGCCCTGAACCACTACAAAATATACAAAACACTCAAGAGTCGATAAACCAAGCACAACCAACAGAAAACTCTCAAGTAAGCCAAGAACAAATTACTGAAACAACAGTAAATAATATAACAAATACATCTGAAAGTCTTAACCCTGAACAAAACACAGAAACTATAGCTCAAAATCCGGAAAACACAGTACCAACAGAAGAAAATAAAACCTCTTTTACATTTTCTTTATCCGATGAAAATATTGATGATGCAAAACCGGCAACGGAAGATCAAATTAAAGCATTTTTGCAAGGACAAGAAAAAGTTGAAGAAATAAAGAACACTGAAACAGAATCAGAAGAAGTACAAGAAGAAGTACAAGAAGAAGAAAAAACAGAGGAAGCCAATGAAGATGAAATTCCAAAAGTTGGTGAAATAATTTATATGGACGAAGAAGGCAATGTGGTTCCTGCTCCTATTGATATTGGCAAAACCATGGAAGAATTAGAGTTTGCTTTTGAAAATATGTTCACAGAAGTCATGTTAGAAAAGGCTGATTTGCTTAAAGATAAATCCATACCCATAGAAATGCTTGAAAGAGTTTTATATGCAAGATTAATGGCTCTTTATGATATGCACCGCGATAATTTAGCTGAAAACAGCTTTGATGTGATTGGTGCAGCCCAAGAACTTATTAATGCCAATGCTAACTTTCAAGAAATGCCACAAGTTTTGGAAATATTAATTGATACTTACCTCGCTCTTGGCAGAGAAGAAGAGGCAGAAGCTTATGTTAACAGGCTTTTAGAAGGTTATCCGAACAATGATGAAACCCCTACTGCTTTATATTTATTAGCAAATTTCTTAATGGAAAAGGGTGAATATGCCAGAGCATCTTCTCTTCTTGAACAAGTTATTAACAACTATCCTGATGGAACTATTTCACAAAATGCTGCTTTACTCCAAACCCAATCTCTTTATAAACAAGGTGATGTGGAAAGAACTAAGGCCTTTATTGACTTTATGGATAGGCGTTGGCCAAGACTGTATCTCTCAAATCCTGAATACTTGACCATTAGGGGCGAAGTTGATGAAATTAGTAAGGATTATGCAGGCGCTATTGAAACATATTGGCTTATGTATAACCTAAACCCCATGGGTGAAATGGCTGACTTTGCCCTTGATAATTTATCTAGACTTTATTTTTTATCAAATGATCCAGTAGCCGCCAGCAAGGTGCTAGATACATTAATTCAAGATTTCCCTGATTCCGTTTATAGGCCTGATGCCCTTATGATGAAAGCTGAATATGGAAACTACCCAGATCCAAGTACGTTGCAAGAAATTTATAGTGTGTTTGAAAAACCAAACCCTATTTTACCCGAACTGTACTATAAACAGCTGGCAGATGAATATCCTGATTCAGACCAAGGACGTATTGCAAAACTAAAAT
Organism: uncultured Mailhella sp.; assembly: GCA_964369905.1. Taxonomy (GTDB): domain Bacteria; phylum Desulfobacterota; class Desulfovibrionia; order Desulfovibrionales; family Desulfovibrionaceae; genus Taurinivorans. The sequence continues at coordinate 10,834 of CAYJHF010000056.1, forward strand.
TAGCCGCCCACGCCCTTTATACAAAGGACTACAAATTAGCTGCTGATTTAGCAAAAGATTTTTATGCTGAATATATTACCACTAAGGATGCAGATATAGCCTATGATATTTTACATCAAGCAGTCACTCCTCTAATGGACTTGGCTCTTGAGGAAAACAATTATGAGCAAACACTTTCTTTGTTTGAAAACTACCCACAAGTACAAAAAAGCTATGAACCATATTCTGCAAAATTACGTATGGCTATGGCAAGGGCTTTAATTAATCGCAAGCAACCAATAGAGGCGGAAGAAGTTCTTGATACTTTTTTGGTTAATAAGCCTACAAACCAGCAAGAACTAGATGATAGCATCTATGCTTATAATTATATGCTATTAAATGCTTTAGCCAAACAAGACTGGACAAGAGTTTTAGAAGTAACATCCAAACTAGACGGTTGGGATTTACCAAAAGACGTTGGCTTGCAACGCTTGTATTCCACTGCCCTTGCGGCTGAAAACCTAAACCTTCCAGCTCGTTCCTTACCCATTTGGCAAGCCTTAGCACCAAATGAAGAAGTTCCTCTCTATCAAAGAGCTTATGCACAATACTTTTTAGCCAGAGATGCTGAGCGCCGCCAAAACCTTAGAGAGTCATATCAAGCCAATTTGGACACATTGGCCATGTTTGAGGATTTAAAAAACCTTCAATCGCCTTATGCTGATGATGAAAGAATAAGAGAAAGTGTAGCAGCCCTTATGGATATAACAGAAATTGCAGGACGTTACGCTGAGTCTATGCAGTGGCTCAATCGCTATTTGGAATTTGTGCCCCAAAACTCCCCTGATTATGCAGGTGTTCAACTTCGTGAAGCAAGACTTAGCAAGAAAATGGGCGACAATATGCGCTGGCAAGCAATTTTGGAACAAGTGCGCGCTAGAGAACCTGATTCTGTTTTTGGTAAAATGGCAGATTCAGAACTAAAAGCCTTTGATATTGCAAGAGATATAAATCGTTTTACAGGACAAAATTAATGGAATTAGGTGGAATTATAGTAGGACTTGGCAATCCAGGACTACAATATCAAAATACAAGACATAATTTAGGTTTTATGGTGCTAGAACAATTGCTAGATGAACTTGAAAAAGACTGCCAAATTGAAAAAGTTTCAAATAAATTCAAATGTTTGCTATTTAAAACTATTTTTGAAAGAAAAACATGGCTTTTTGCTTTTCCACAAACCTTTATGAATTTAAGCGGTGAATGTGTTCAACCCCTTATGGCTTGGTATAAAACCACTGTGGATAAACTCTATGTGGTGCACGATGAACTTGATTTACCTCCTGGTAAAATACAGTTAAAACTAGGTGGGGGCTTTGCCGGACACAATGGCCTAAAATCCATTGCAGAAAGACTTGCAACTCAAGAGTTTTATAGATTAAGACTTGGTATTGGCAGGCCAAAAGATCCCTCAAGCCTAAGTTCTTATGTGCTAAATGGCTTCTATGAAGAGCGTGAACTTATTACAGATGCCAAAAATATTGCCTGTACAGCCCTTGTAAATATAATGAAAAATGGCCCTATTAAGGCTAGAAACGAAATTAATCGCAAAGAAAAGAAAGACTAGAAAATTCACTTCAGATATGAAATGAATTTTCTGGGGAAAATAACTTTTGTGAACAAAAGTTTTCTCCCCCAGCCCCCAATTTCAAAAAACTTTATCTCCCTAATAAAAATACAAAGTATTTTTATTAGGTTTATATAACAAAGAGAGCGTGCTATGAATACTTCAACGGCAATGGAAGAAATGACTGCCACAGTCATTGAAGTATCTAGAAATGCAGAGGAAACTAAGGTAAGGTGAGCTTTTATTTTGTAAGTAAAAATTAACTTGACAAGTATAAACTTAGGTTGATAAAAATAATCATTATCAATTAGGCTTTTAAGATAAAAAGTGTTGATAATTTTGTCAGGTTATTAATTAGGTTATTAATTTAAATTTGTGGAGTAGAAAATGACAAAAATTCTTGAAGTTTACAAATGTGAAGCCTGTGAAAGTATTGTTCAAGTACTTCATCCAGCTACACCAACCATGAGCTGTTGCAATAAAGAAATGAAACTTCTGGTAGAAGGTTCAACCGATGGTGCAACCGAAAAACACGTTCCTGTAATTGAAAAAACTGAAAATGGTTATAAAGTTGCTGTTGGTTCAGTGGCTCACCCTATGACTGAAGAACATTATATTGAGTGGATTGAACTTATTGCAGATGGCGTAAGCTATAAAAAGTTCTTAAAACCAAATGAAAGTCCAGTTGCAGAATTTTGCAAGTGCCGATGCTGTTGTTGCTCGTGAATACTGCAATTTACACGGACAATTTAAATCACTATAAAAC
>CAYJHF010000057.1:0-2853 GCA_964369905.1 uncultured Mailhella sp.
ATTCTTAAAGCCCATGTCACTATAGAATTTGAATCTTTAGCATCTTGGAAAATGGCTTGTCTTGTTTCTTGAGTGCTTGATATTTCACTAAAATCTCTGCCATTTGAAGCTACAAAAGGTCTAAAAGTATTACCGTTTATTTGTGCAACCAAGGAAATATCTGTATCAGGGGTTTGGTAAAAAGTGATCATCATATCGCCAACTTTTGGTGAGTTTTCGTTTTCACCTAAGTAAATAATATTTTCACGAATATGAACTCGTTTTTCCTCTTTTTTATTCATTTGTTCATTAACCGGTGCACCAAATGCTGTTCCTTGGCTTTCAAAACTAGCACCAGAACCAAAAGGTACTTGTTTTGTGGGCTCATTTGCTTGCACAGTTGGTTTTTTTACTAAAGCACCACTTAGTTCTTGAATTTTTTGAGCAGATAGTTCAACATTTAAAGCTTGTCTATTTGCGATGGCGGCAATCATATTTTTTGGCAATGTGTAAGCTCCAAAAGAAACTTGTTCGGATTGCCATTTTTCGCTTTCTGTAGCAATTTGAAAAATTACTGTATTTTGAAAATTGTTTTTATTATAAAATGCAGAAGAATTTACGGGTGTTTTTACCCATTCCATTTCATATTCATAGCTTGTAGTTTTTTGTTCTTTTCCGTCAGAAGTTTTTGTGGTGGTAGTCTCTGAATATTCAACCCATTGATAAAATTGTACATCTCTTTCAAGTCTAATGGCTTTTGCATTTATACCAAAAATTGGATCGATTAAAGTTTCATTGGTTTTGGCAAGACCCATGGCATATACCACTTTGCCCTGAAAGGAGGGATCTATGGTTTCTATACTTGGCAGATCAATGGTTACAAGTTCTGCTTCTGCAATTGCACCTGCTTCTCTAACTGAGCGTCCTTCATTCCAATAAATTAGAATTGCTGCGAGAATAATTACAACAATTCCTGTTAAAATACCCTTGAGTGACGAACCAATTTTTTGAATAAATCCTGTTGGTTCTGTAATAGTAACTTTTTGGTTTTCGTTTGACATAACTCTTCCTATTTCAGGCTTTAAAATAATTATGGGCAAAATTATAAATTTGCTTTTTACCCCCGTGGTTCACATTATTGCTAATTTCAATATAAATAGCAATACAAAGATTTTAGTCTAATAAAATCCACTTGTTATCACGCCAAGAAAAAGAAATTTTTCCATGTATACTAGTGCTTAATAGTGGTTTATGATTGTTAAAGTATTCTACAATTTCAGAGGAAGGGAAGTTGTAGCGATTATATTTTCCGGCAGATGCTAAAACATAGTCGGGGTTAACTGCTTGGTAAAATTTTGGCAAAAAGCTATTTTTTGATCCATGGTGTGGCAAAATAAGAATTTTTGCTTGTAGAGAAAAATTTATTGGCTTGTTCTTATTTAGCTTATAAAGTGATTTTGGGTTATAAGTCCATAAGTTTTTAGCCTCTATTTCAAGCAAGTGATTTAACACATCAAAATCAGCATCTCCACAAAAAAGGGCTAAGCCTTGATTATTTTTTACTAATCTTATAACTAATGAACTTTGGTTGCTATTGTAATCTTCAAATAAAGTAAGATGTCCATTATTGTGAAATATATTGTTAGACTGATTGTATGGAGGGTAAAGCACTTGTAGGCTAAAGCCATCACCTAAATCGAGCACATCTCCCATACCCAAATTTTGTGTTGAGATTTTATTTCTATGTAGGATTTGTTCTATATTTTTTGCAGTTTCTGATGTATTTTTTGCAGCATGACTTTTAAAGTAATTTTGCACAGCAAAATAATTAAGTAAGTGTGGTAAACCGTTTATATGATCACTATCATCATGGCTGGCAATAATATATTTAATCTGTGGGCTTGAGTTTTGAGTTAGAAAATGTGCCACAATATCTCTGCCCACATTAAAACGTAAGGAATTGCTTCCGCCTGCATCAAGTATATATTTTGAACCATTATTTTCAAGAACTATGGCTTGACCTTGTCCAACATCAAGTAAATGTAAATATAAATCCTTATGTGTAAATCTTAGAATACTACCCGAAAATAAAAGCAGTAATCCTGAAAATAAGAGCATATTTTTGCAAAGACTTATGCTTGTCTTTTTTGTTAAACCATAAGCTAAAAATAATAGGCATATATAATAGCCTACATAAACAAAATATGATGGTTTCAAGCTTTGCAAAACCGGATCGAAATTAAGTGTTTCAAGGTAGGTTAAAAATAGCAAGAGTGTACTAGGGGGCAAAGTGGCAATTTCTAAAAAAATGTTTGCCAGATATGGTATTGATAGAAAAAATAAAGAGAAAAATGTAAATGGCAGAACAATAAAACCAAGAATTGGCAACCAAAGAACATTGAGAAGAAAGAAATAACTGAATTTGCCAAAATATTCTATAATTATTGGTAGTGTAACAACCTGTATTATAAAGCTAATACAGGTTAATGTAATCAATGAACGCAATATTTTTATGCCAAAATTTATATGGGGTAAGAAATATGTTTTTAGCTTATAATCTTTCTTTTTCATGCTAAATTCAGCAAGGACTCTGGCATTTTTTTCAAATTCCTTGGACAATATGTTTTGGCAGAGCATAAAATAGGGCATAAAGATGGCAATGGCAAAAACTGAAGCAAAAGAAAGCTGGACTCCAAGGTCAAAAATACTGCTTGGCTTATATAATATGAACAAAAAAAGGGCTAAAAATAGTGTGTCAAGGAGGTTGAAATTCTTAGCTTTTATCCAAAAAAAACCGATAAAGAATAACATAATAAATGCTCTAAGTAAGGAAAATGGAGCATTACCTAAAAATAAATATATGACTGCAATGGG
>CAYJHF010000057.1:2863-13042 GCA_964369905.1 uncultured Mailhella sp.
GCAATGGGCAGGCTTAGGTAAAAAATAGTGCGACGTCTTGGAAATAAAAAAGCCTGAAAATTACCTCGGCAAAGTGCTATAAGAAAATAAAATAATAAACCACCCATAAAAACACTTAAGGCTAAATGCTGTCCGGAAAGTGCTAAAGAGTGTAAAAGGTTTGTAGAGTTAAATTTATTAATAGTTTCTTGAGTTAAATAAAATCTATCCCCAAATAAAAGGGCAATCAAAATGGCCTTGGCTTGATTTTTATTGGAATATCTTGAAAATTCTTTTTGTCTTTCTGGTTTAAAATCATCATAAGCAAAATTAATAAATTTTTGTTTTATTTGTTCTCGTACTTTTGACAATAAATGTGGCTTACCATAATACTTTACATTTTGAGTTGAATAAATCCAAGCTGTATACCAAACTCCTTGCTTGGCATAATAGTTCCCAACTGTGCCAAAAGTGGGCCTAATTTTAGAACGAAATTGAATAAATTGCCCTGGCAATGGTCTGGCTTTATCCAAGGGGAAATAATCCCACGTCAAAGCAAGTTTATTTGGAATTTTAGGCAAATTTGAGCCAAATCCCAGAGGGCTTACATCTTCAAGAATTAATCTTATTCTTCGATCCGGTAATCCTTGTATTGATAAAATTTTTCCTTGTAAATTTTGGTAATCATTTGGATTATTGTATTTATCCCATTTTGTTTTAGCAACAAAATCAATTTTTTCTTCCTGCCATGTGGCATGGGCATAACCAAGGCCAAAACAAAATAAAATCAAAATTAGCTTTGTAATCAGTTCTGAATGCTTTGCAGATTTAATAAAATGGCAATGCAATAGAAACATTATTTGTAAAGAGAGTAAAACTAATGCCAACATTTGGCTTGAGCTAGCAATAACTCCAAAGGTCACGGCAATAATTAAATGTTGCCAAAACAATGGAATTGTTTGCCAATAAATATGTTTTTGCATTTTCTTGTCAGCCAATGAATTAATTTTTAGAAATTTGTTCTTTTTGGTTTAGCTAGACTTTAAATTCCATTCCACTGCAATTTCTTGTAAAAAAACTTTTTTGAAGAGTTTTTTTGCTTGTTCAATTTTTTCCTGTTCCAATGGGCAAGGTTCATTGTGTGAAATTACCAATTTGATTTGGTTTTTATCTTCAATAAATGTGGCATCATGTATATATTTACCGTGGCATCTGTCTAAAACTTCTGCAATCTTTAAAAACATCACCATTTTTTCGGCATTGGGCCTTATGCTTTCATCAAGGTCATCTAAGCCTATTTGTTCTTTATTTTTAATGCGATGGGCTCCTACAAGATTAGCCATTAAATTAATTTCCTTAGAATTAAAGCCAAGTAAGGAATGATGGCTTATTAAATACTTACCGTGTGCATCATGTTTTGAAAAAGAAATAAAAATACCAATATCATGCATAAGTGCAGAAAAATAGAGTAAATCACGATTATTTTTGTTCATATTATGTAAATTACAAATTTTAGCACTGTCAAAGAGCCTAAGGGATATTTTAGCCACATAACGAGAATGTTCCTCTTCAAAGCGACAGGCTCTGGCTAGCTTTAAAACACTTTTTTCACGCACGCTGGCAGTTTCATCAATGGAGCTGGAATAGTGCTTTGCAAGGTATTCTCTTAGCAGACCATCCCTAAGGCCAAAATGACTAATTCTAATATAATCAAAGCCAAGCTCTTCCACCACCGTTTGCAAAATTGCAGCTCCGGGAACAATTAAATCTAATCTATTTGGATTAATTCCCGGCACATTTTTTCTTTCTTCTTCAGAAAGACTGCGTAAGTATTTTACAGTCTTAACCAAGTTCTTATAAGTTAAAATAAGCTCAGCATTTTGTGGTTTTTTATCACCATACTCCATAAAGGCTGAAATTAAACTTAAATTTTGTGCTGTTCCTGAGCTGGCCACCAATTCTTGTAAATTATAATTAATAATACGTCCAAAAGTATGCTTTGCAATGTCGCGCACATAACTTTGTATTTGTGCATATTGCGTATCGGAAGTTTTGCCATATTTTGAGGGGGCGAACATATTGGCCAACCTTACACAACCAAGTTTGACAGAGTCTAAGATTTTAGGAGTAGTAGAATCACCCACCACAAATTCTGTACTTCCTCCACCTATGTCAAGGTAAAGACGCATATCTGAGCTTTTTTCAAGAAATTCTGAAACACCTCTATAGATCAACCTAGCCTCTTCTTCACCGGAAATGCAAGTGAAGGCAATTGCAGTTTTTTCATAAATTTCATTGAGAAAAACTTGCCCATTTTCAGCATCTCGGACAGCACAAGTTGCAACTGCGACAATTTCATTGACTTGAAAAGATTTACAAGCCAATGAAAAAGACAGCAAAACTTGCAAGGTGCGTTCCATGGCATCTTTTTGCAAAATATTATTTAGAAAAGCACCACGCCCAAGCTGAACCATGTGTTTTGTTTGATTTAAAACAGAAGTTCCTCCATTTTGAAGGATTTTTACAATAACCATTCTAACGGAATTACTTCCAAGGTCAATAAAGCTTACAATTTTGGCATTTTGATTTAGGCTTTCCTGCATTTAATTTCCTTTCCAAAAGTGCGTTCAAATAGATCGCTTTTTTTGATTATTCTTAACATTTCTATGCTTATGTCATAAGCACTGTGACAAGTAATTATAACATCATGTGTTTTAATATTTACTTCAATTTCACTAATAAGTCCTTGATGTCCATAATCTAAAGCATCTGCCATGCGTATTATTGAAGCTGTCTTACATATTTCTTCTTGTTCAGCAAGAGAAAACTTTGCAAATTCAAAATGATTTAGTGATGGCAAGCTTTTTCTATGATAACGAGCTAGGATAGCTACTTTTTCTCTATCTTCATCTGCAATGGGTAGGTTTGGATCAGAGATAATTTTAAAGTAGCTTTTTTTATGATGGGCAGAACTACCTTCCAATGCTCCTATATCGTGGTATTTTGCAGCCAATAAAAGCAAGGCTAACCACTTCTCTTCAAGTTTGTGTAAACTTTCTAGCTGAATAAATAGCATTTTACTATAGCGAGCAACATTTTTTCCATGCTCAAAAATATGCTTATACCTTGGAGATGTGAAGGTAAGGTACTCCAATTCTATTTTGCTCCATAATTATTTATAATTATATATAGAAAGCTTTGCATAATTATCTTTTATAGCAAAGTTCCTCCTAAAAAAATAAAACTTAAAAATCTAATTTTTTTATGCAGAACTAAAAGGCATACATGCTTTGGCACTTAACAGTGCAATAAAATTGCACTTATGCCTACGCAGTGCTTGCTCACTTTTGTAGCCGAAATTACTATAATTTAAATTTCTAATTAAACTTTTTTCCTGAACATCAATTGATCTTGAGAGTTAATTATTTTTTCTTTTTCGTCAGCTATAACTCTAATATAACTACCAGCCTCATTCAAAACCCAAGCCTGTGAATTATCAGCAAGTTGAGATTTTAAAATCTCTAAAATATATTTTTTGGCTTTAGAATTTAAAATTGGAGCACAAACTTCAACTCTTCTATCAAGGTTTCTTGGCATTAAGTCCGCACTACCAATATAAACCTTGTTTTCTCCATTATTATTAAAATAATAAATTCTACTATGTTCTAAAAATCTTCCCACTATTGATTTTACAAAAATATTTTCGCTGATTTGAGGAACACCGGGAATAAGACAGCAAATACCTCGTATGAGTAATTCAACCCTCACTCCTGCCATAGAAGCTTGGTAAAGAGCTCTGATAATAAATTTATCCACCAATTGATTACACTTTAAAATAATATGACCATTACCATTTTTTTGGTGCTCTATAATTTCATTTTGAATATTACTTAAAAGAATGGTGCGCATATTTGACGGTGAAACCATTAGCTTGTGATAGTTTATATCAGAAGCATAGCCTGTGATGGCATTAAAAATATCAGTAACATCTGAACATATTTCATCATTACTGGTAAATAGGCTCATGTCTGTGTAGAGTTTGGCTGAAACAGGATTATAATTTCCTGTGCCAATATGCACATAGCGAGTAACTCCATTTGGTTCTTTTCTAACAACTAAGCAAAGCTTTGAGTGAATTTTCATTCCCACCAAGCCATAAACTACGTTTACTCCCTCTTTTTCAAGCTCTTCTGCCCAAGTAATATTGCGTTCTTCATCAAAGCGAGCTTTTAGCTCAACCACTGCTGTTACTTGTTTACCAAGTCTTCTGGCTTCAATAAGAGAACGTACAATAGGAGAGTCATTGCCAACTCGGTATAAGGTTTGTTTAATGGCCACAACTTTTGGGTCATGGGAGGCTGTTCGTACAAATTCAACCACAGGGGAGAATGAGTCATAGGGGTGATTTAAAACCACATCATGGGCTTTTAAGTAACTGAAAATATTATCTTCTAAGAAAGCAGGGTGAACCCAGCCTTGAAAAGGTTCTTCCTTTAGCGCCGGCTTGTCAATGCTATAAAGTCCTATCATATCCGCAAAAGCTAAAGGCCCTTTGACCCTATAAATTTGTATGGGTTTTAAGTGAAGCTTCTTCATAAGAAAATCAGTTAGTTCTGCGCTCATTCCATGGGTAGTTTCAAGCCTTACCACATCACCAAAACGCCTTTGGCCGATTAAATCTTTTACGGCTTCAAGCAAATCATCTGCTTCATCTTCTTCAATTTCAAAATCCGTATTTCTGGTAATTCTAAACAAACCATAGCTCACAATATGATAGCCCGGGAATAATAAGTGTAGGTTTTGAGCTATTATTTCCTCTAATAAAACAATATCAGAATTTTTAACATTTACACCAAGGCCAAGGGAAGCTAGGCCCTTTGCTTCCTTATTGCGAGGCACAAAAATAAATCGTGGCGTGTTTGAGGGGCAACGAAGGCGTGCAAAACGGTATAGCCCGTCTTCAGCCCCTTCAAGCTGAATAATAAAGTTTAAGCTAATATTTGAAATTGAAGGTAGAGGGCGACTTGGATCAATGGCCTGAGGGGTTAAAATGGGGTATAATTCATGTTTAAAATATGAATGTAGGAATTGTTGTTGTTTGTCTGACAAATCTGTATAACTTGCCAAATTAATATTTTTTTCTGAAAGGCGTATTTTTAAATATTTATTCCAATGATTGTGAGCTGTATTCAAAAGTTGCATAACTTTTTTACGAATTTCAGCTAATTGTCTTACAGGAGTCATATTATCAGGTGCTAATGTGGGTGCTCCCATACTGTATTGACGGAAAATATTGGCTACACGAACCATAAAGAATTCATCTAAGTTATTATGAAAAATAGATAAAAATTTCAATTGTTCAAGTAAAGGTAATTCGTGGTCAAGAGCATTTTCAAGCACTCTAGCATTAAACTCAAGCCAGCTCAATTCACGATTGAAATAGAGGGCAGGGCATTGTAAATCTATTATTTCATCTTCTGAGCAGTCCAATATACTTGATTTGTTTTGCTGTCTATCCATAATAAATTCCTTAATTTTTATGCAAAATCCTTATGAATTAATGAAAGTGCTCCAAATACAAACCACTTGTTTTAAAGCTACTTTAATGTAAAAGGCAGTATAATATAAGGCAATATCAAATTTCGTAATCAATAGCCTGACGCTCAAGCACAAGCTTTTTAAGAAAGCTTGCAACATCTACGTGCAGGGGGTGAGAGGCATATATTTGTAAAGCTTCTTCTGAAATGTGCACAGATTGCAGAACCAAATTTGCAGGCACAGTGGTTCCGGCTTTAAAGTTATAACTCACTTCAATACTAACTAGACCGTCGATTTTTCCTTGCAAATTTTCAAGTTTTTCTTTGAGTAGTACTGCATTTTCATTGGCACTTCTTCCTTCTGCCTCATCTTTTAAAGTCCACCAAACAATATGTTTTATCATCATTTCTCTCCATTAAGTTATTTTATCACTAATTTTTTTGTATAATTGATTGAAAAAAACCAACTGAGATGGTGAATATCTGTGACTAGGTAAAAATGAAAAATAAACATCAAAAAAAAGATCACCCTCTTCAGCTTCTAAAAATGACTTTGCATCGCGATCATCTTTAAATTCTCCCCAAATCTCAGGTAAAAAGCATAAACAATTTTCTTTATTGGCTAAATCCATAATGGCATCAAAATTAGAAAGTTCAATAATTGAATTTGGCTTAATAGCATATTTTTCAATATAAATATCTGATGCTTGCCTTACAGCCGAACCTTCTTCCTTATATATCATTTTTTGATTATTTAATTCATGGGCGTTAATTGTTTTTTTTCCGTAAAAAATGTGATTTTTTGGTGCATAAACAAAGACCCTATGCCTTTTATAAAAAATGTTGCGTGAGGATTTTGACGGTTTTAAAATGGCATTGATAGCAATATCCACATCACCACGCAAAAGCATTTTTTGAACGTTTTTTGAATTACCTGAAACAATGCTAACTGATAAATTTGAATCAATCTCATGGAAAATGTTAACCATATTATCCACAAAATATCTTTCATACAAAGAAACCAAACCTAAACGCAAATGTGTAAATTGATTAGATTTTAATTGTTTGAGGTAGGTTTCTGCTTGCCTTGAAATATCAAAGATTTGCTGAGAAAATTTATATAAGTTTCGGCCCTCATCAGTAAGGCGTAAATGTCTACCTTCTCTATAAAATAGTGAAACTTCATATTCATTTTGCATTTTTTTTATTGCATTACTAACAGCAGGTTGAGAAATAAACAAGGAATCTGCTGCCCCAACCACACTGTTATGCTCAGCAACAGCATGAAAAATTCTTAGCATATTGAGATTTAACATTTTTCCTCATTGTGTAGTGACTATTTATAACCACTGGTTAACATATAATTTGTAGTTAATATAAATTACTTTTAAAACTATTTCAAGTTATTTTAATATGTTTTTTAAAAGCTTATTTTTTGTATAAAAAAAGCTCTGCACAATATATTGTGCAGAGCTTTTATAAGTATGATAAATAATAGAATTTATAGTAAAATTTCTACCATAAGGCCTTTGAGTAGGGCTAAGCGTTCATTATTAAACTTTGTGCAAACGTCAGTTAGTTCGTCACGCATCTTGTCGCCTTCTACAGGTTTACCTTCTTTAACTAAATTGCGTCCTTTTTCTTTCATCATATTGTAGACAAAATCAACTTGACTTTCAATTGTTTCATTGCCTTTATCAATGGCAACAAGAATAAACATTTCCACAGGTGAAACAGCAACTCCACCACCAAGAACAGGAGAGGCCAAGGCATTTGGGGCAGCTCCTTGCATGGCACGTTCACAAATTTTACCATTTAGGCGCTTTGTCATAAGTTGTTGCTCTTTTTTAGCTGACTTTGCAAGATGCAATACATTGCTACCAATAAGCACAGCAATCGCTTCTCTTATAACTACGTCTGACATTTCAGGGAATGCTTTTTTAATGCTTGCAATATCCTTGGGTTTATAATTGTCACGAGCAAAAAATTCAACCAATGGTTTGTACAAATCTTCCTTAAGATTAAACTGGCCTGTGCTTACTGTAATTGTGTATGGAACAGCTTCTTTTTGAGTACAAAGAGCAAAAGAAGCATTTTGCAGTAAGCTATCATTGCTAGATAAATTCTTAGTTCCTTTTACAAAAATATCAGTACGGAATTGAGTGTTAAGGGCAAAATCACGCACAGTTTCGCGTAATTTCAAATCATCAATGCCCTGCAGCATTTTTTGCATATTTTCAGGTAAAGCAAAGCTTAATTGGTTTAATAATCTTGTGCTGGTTACAAAAGTGCATTTTGCTTGTTCAAAGTCAGTTGCCACATCTTTAAAGTAAGGAATATACCAGTTTTCATTGAGATATTCATGAGCAACATAAGAAACTGTTTTATTACTAAGGCTTTTAAGTTTTTGTGCAGCTCCGGGATTTCTTGCAAAATATTGACTTCCGCTTTTTTCAAGTTGAGAAACAAAATTATAGGCTTCTTGAACTTTTGAAACACTGTTTTTTGAAGCATTTTTTGTTTTAGCGTGATAAGTCAAAAGCTCACGCAATGGTGCAAAATCTGTCCAGCCAGGCATACTGTTATAACTTACATAAACTGCACCGCCAACCTTTAAACAATAGGCCACAATTTCTAAAACTGCTTCTCTACTTTCAGGTGTAATCCATGACCATACGCCATGTAAGGCAATCACATCAAATTGAGGTAATAGTCCGGCTTTAGCTTTTACAGCTAATTCTTCAAAACTATCATTTAAAATATTGCATTTAGCTCCGGAGTGTGCACGCAAATCACGAGCAGAAAGGCAGTGGTTTGGAGTAAAATCAGTTCCCCAAAATTCGCCTGGGTGAGATGCCGCATGAATATTTAAGCTCATTCCTTGGCCATAACCAAGTTCTAAATAACGAAATGGTTCACCCTTTTCTAGACTGGGGAGTGACAAATTATGCAGCAATAAAGCTGCTTCCAAATGATTAGGAGTTAAATCCTTGTAAAAATGATCGTCATACAAAATGTCTGAAACATAACCGTCAAATGTGTTGCTCATTTAATTTTTTTTCCTTTTATTTATAATGTTTATTTTAAATACTTATTTTGAAATTTAATAACCTAATACTTTGATTGTGGTTTGCATAATTTCAAGCTCTTCATTGGTTGGAATTACAAGAGCTTTGATTTTACTATCAGCTGTTGTGATTTCACGGGGAATGCCAAGCCTTTTATCATTAATTTCATCATTAACTTTTAAGCCTAAATAAGCAAAAGCTTCCAAAATAGGTTTACGGTTTAAAGGAGCATTTTCGCCAATTCCACCTGTAAATACAATTGCATCAATATTACCAAGCACTGCCATATAAGAACCAATATATTTAATAACACGATAATTGAATATATTATTGGCTAAGATGGCATTTTTATCACCTTTTGCAACCATTTCTTCAATGTCGCGCATATCATTACTTCCGGTTAAAGCAAGTAGGCCGGATTTTTTGTTTAAAATATCTGACATTTCAGCAGGACTATAATTTTCTTGCTCCATAAGGAAAAGTGGTAATGAAGCGTCAATATCTCCACAGCGTGTACCCATTAAAAGGCCTTCAAGGGGAGTTAGGCCCATGGTTGTGTCAACACATTTGCCATCTTTTATAGCAGTAATGGAGCAACCATTACCAAGGTGACAGCAAATTCCGGTAAATTTGTCTTTACCTAGGAACTGAGCTGCAGCTTTAGAAATAAATTTATGAGAAATGCCGTGGAAGCCATAGCGACGTAGAGAATATTTTTTTGAAAGTTCCGGAGAAATAGCATAAGTGTGGGCATAGTCAGGAATTGTGGTGTGAAAGCCTGTGTCAAAAACAGCCACAGCAGGTGTTGATGGTAATAATTCTTCAATAACTTCAATGCAAGCTAGATTAGCAGGATTATGAAGAGGGCCTAATGGAATGTAATCTCTAATAACCTGTTTGACTTTCTCATCAATTTTAGCTTCGGAGTATTCTGTTCCACCAAGAAGAACTCTATGTCCACTGGCAAAAATTGCATCAAAACTCGGAAGGATTTTCATTTCCAAGATGCGTTTCATCATATCTCTAATACCATCACCATGGGTAGGATAACTTACATCAAAGCTATGTTTTTCTTCTTTGTCTGTGTCTGGGTAGAGTTTAAATGTGCATTTTCCTTTTTCACTTCCAATTCGCTCTGCAAGCACAGCAAGTATTGGGCTTTCATTGTCACATGAGATAATTTGAACTTTGTATGATGAACTACCTGCATTAACTATTAAAATGTACTTACCTTGTAACTCTGCTTTGTTTACTGCCATTTCTTACTCCTTTGACATATTTAATTGTAAAGTTTGGTTACTCTATTATTTTGTCAAAGCATTGTCAAGCAATGGCTTAACTATATGAATTAAATGTTTTATTAAATTAATAATTAGCCTATGCTTAAAAACACAACTTTTGTATTTTCCAGCATCTACTAATTTAAAAAGTTTTGTGGGGGAGAGCTCGAGAGGGGTGAATTTTTTCAAAAGTTCCCCCTCTCGAAAAAAAATAATTTAATTAGTTCACGCTGAAAAAGTCAATTTTTGACTTTTTCTACAAAGGCACACTGGCTTCGAGTTCCACTTCGTGGACGCCTGAAGTGAATTCAGGCT
>CAYJHF010000058.1:0-8490 GCA_964369905.1 uncultured Mailhella sp.
AAAACCAAGAAGATAGTTCTACAACACAAAGTGGTTTTAGTGTTAAGATAGAGCCAAGCTCAAAGGAATTAGATGAAACAGATATTTCAAATGGGAAAACCATTGAAACAATTTTTGAAGAGTTTTTGGCAACTCCCTTTTCACAAAATGTAACAACAGGCGGTGGTTCTTCCATTGCTCTTACAGAAATAGTAAATAAAAATGAAAATAATGAATATATAAGCAGTTATAAAGTAAATTTTCTTGCCACAAACGGACAAAAAATTGATCTTTTAATTAATGATGATACAAAAATCAGTGAAAATGCAGATGGCACAATTTCTGTTTTTTCTGTAAAAACCAATAGCACGAGCATTTATGATTCAGAGGGCAATGTAACACAACTAAGCGGAAATACACTTGATAGTAATTCCAATACCACGGTTATAAATATTAGTGGACAAGAGTTAATTCTTGGAAACGGAAACAATACTATTTTCAATTTTTCAAATAATGTCAATATCTCAACAGGTAATGGTAATAATGCTTTTTACTTGGACAGTAATAACGTTAACCTCAACCTTGGTGATGGTGATAATTATGTTTCTGCCAAACAAATTGAGGGTGGAAGTATAATTGCCAAAGATGGGAATACTACAATTGATGTAAAGGTTTCTGCCAATAATACAAACATTGCCTTAGGGAATGGAGATAACCAAATTAATGCACATCTAATTAGTAATTCCACGGTAATCACCGGAAATGGGAGTAATAATTTTGACTTATTAAACTTCTTTGATTCATCTATGATTGTGGGCAGTGGTGATAATTTACTGAAAATCGGAAGTTTAACCAATTCAAATTTGAGTGTAGCCGATGGCAATAATAATTTAACCTTACATTTTATAAATAGTTCCACTATCAATGCCGGAGATGGTAATAATAGTTTAACATCACATGAAAGTAATAATGCTACTATAAATATGGGAAATGGTAATAATAATTTGGACATAAGGTTTGTAGATGTAGACATTCTTAGCATCTTAGAGAACAACCATATTCATAATGACATTAACCAAAATTTAAGTGAAAGTTCTGGTAGCTCCTTTATAAACATGGGACATGGAAATAATTCACTTAACTTCGATTTTGCAAGTAATGCCACTCTAAACTTTGGTAATGGAAACAATACTTTTGCCGTACATTCCATAGAAAACTCAAATCTAAATATGGGTGATGGGAACAATAGCCTAGAAATTTCAAAAATATTAAACTCCACACTAGCCCTTGGCAGTGGTTCAAATACCCTAAACTTACACACTATTGCCAATTCAAACTTATATGCTGCCGGCAATCTATATATGGACGCATTTTTAATTTTTGACTCTATGATAAGCGGTGAAGATGGCAATGCACAAATTGATTCTTATGAAATTACAAACTCTTCCTTGGAGCTTGGTGATGGTAATAATAAAATAAATTCCATGCACTTTCAAAATTCAAGTGCCACCCTTGGAGATGGAAATAATTATTTTGAAGTATTTACACTTAGTGAAAATTCAGTGCTAAATATGGAAGATGGAAACAATACAATTAAAATTGACTATATGACAGAAAAATCAACCCTTAGCCTTGGACATGGAAATAATGATATTTATGTGCACAAACTTACAATGAATTCAAGCATAAATACAAAAAATGGCCATAGTATTATTCAAATATATCAAGCTAAAGATCAAGCAAGTATTAGCCTAGGCCACGGGAAAAATCTTGTTCAAATTGTAGATAATTCCAGTTTGGGATCATTTACAAAAAATCAAGGGCAGGCAAATATTGACTTGCAGAGCAATACACTTGCCATTGAACAAAGAAGAGTCAACAGACAAGAACAAGCCCTTGCAACAGCCTCAAGCACAAACAGTAGCTTTGAACCAATACTTTCAGAAGAAAATTTTGTGCAAAAAAATGCTAAATACAATGGAAAAAATAATACTTTTAGTAATGCAGAATTAAAAGCAAAAAAAGTCAACATTTCTATAAATGAAAATGCCAACTCCATAAACAATTCTGACAATCACCTAAATTATATTTCCGTTGCTACAAATACAAATTCTATGGAAAACTTTATTTAATGGTAAATATTTCTTAGGAGAAATTATGAATATTTCTAGCTCTTCTGCTTCAAACTATATTATCTCAATTTTTGGTAATTCAAAGCCAAGTAATAGTGTTAGCATAAAAGAACAGAAAAAAGTTGATACAATTTTTATTTCAGAAGAAGCGCTCAACTTACTTTATGAGTTAAAAAATAGCTCCAAAAAGGAGGAGCTTGCAGTTTTTGATGATAATGGAAATTTTAATCAAGATTTAGTTGCTGATGATGCTTTGGAGCTAAGCCTAAAGGATGCAATTACACAAAGAGTTATGAATGAGGGCCACTGGAAAAATGGAATTTTGGAGGAAGAATTAGCCAATCTGTCACCTGAAAACCGCCAACTCTATGAAAAGCTAGTGGCCGAATTTAATAGTACTAATTCGCAAATGTTGGTTTCTGATAGGGAAATAAGTGCAGTGGATAAGGCTGGACAAGCAGCTGAAAAACTTATGATTTTTAGCACTTATGCCAATAGACCCATGACAGAAGAAATGCTTGATGAAGCCTATCAGGTTTTTACTCAAGCACAAGAAGATTTTTTAAAGGCAAATCCTGATCATGTTATAAATACTAATGATGAAGGCGAACTTAGCAATGCACTTTTGTCATCACACTTAGGTGAAAATGAGGTAGAAGAAGAAATTGGCAAGATGCAAGATGAATTTATGAAAGAGCTTGGCAATAACACTGCAAAGTCCGAAAATTCAGCTGGCAGTGTTAATTCCAATGAAATTCATAAGGTTCAAAATATAAACCTCAAAGAACAAAAAGAAATTCAAATGGCAATTCGACAATATGAAAAAGTTTCAGCATATATAACTTAGAGCATTTAAAAAAAATGCTCTAAACTCACCATTGGAGCAAAAAGCTCTGCATAATTCATTACCCAAAGTTTTGCATACAAAACTTACCACCAATAAGTAGGATATTTTCTTCTAGCTGATAAATTGTTAATCAAAAGTCCAAGTAAAACAAGCACAATAGCACTAATGGCGCATGGAAAAAGAACATATAAGTATCCCCATTGGTGTAGCTCTTCAGTGCCAATTACCGCAAACAAAGCTGTTGCTCCCCCTGGGGGGTGCACTGTTTTTGTCAATAACATAAGCACTGCTGAAAATGAAACGGCAAAGGCAACTGCCCACAAAGGATTATCTATAAATAATTGGTAAGCTGTAACTCCAACAATAGCTGAAATAACATGACCACCTATGACTGTTCTTGGCTGTGAATATGGGCTTTTTGGCATACAAAAAACAAGTATTGCACTTGCACCAATGGAAGCCACTAAAAGCGGAGAGTCAAGTAATACGTCAAGGGAAAAAATTATAGTCATACTCAAAAAAGTACCAATTCCAGACCAAATTATATCAATAATATGTTCAGGTGGCGGTGAAGCATCTCCACCTTTCATTTTATTTAAAAACTTTTTAAAACCACGCCTTTTTCTATTATAATCTTTTTCATGGTGTTCATGATTATGAATTTTGTATTTACCAAACATTTGTTCCTCGCAAAATAGAAATCTCTAAACAAATTTATCAAAAAAATTTTGATAAAATTTAAATTATTTAGTATATTATGAATTGCTTGCTTTTCTTACCTTTATGGCATAGATTGTCAAGTGACTTAAGCAAAAATTAAATTTAAAAATATAATGCCAGTCGCTTATAAAGGAGAAATTTTATGGCTGTACACGTAATAGACCACCCCCTTGTACGTCACAAGCTAGGCTTACTCAGAAAAACAGAAACTTCCACAGCAGAATTTCGTTCAATTGCCAAAGAAATTACCAGATTAATTATGTATGAAGTAACCAGAGATTTTCCCATGGAAAAAAGAATGGAAGAGGGCTGGGCAGGACCTGTTGAGGTTGATTATATTCCTGGTAAAATGGCTACCATTGTGCCTATTTTAAGGGCAGGGCTTGGACTTATGGACGGCGCTCTCGACATGATCCCAGGTTGCAAAATAAGTGTTGTAGGGCTTTATCGCAATGAAGAAACTTTAGAGCCTGTTGAATATTATGTAAAGCTTGCCAATGATATTGAAAATAGAATTGCAATTATTTTAGACCCAATGCTTGCAACTGGCGGTTCGCTAATTGCGACTATTGCTTTATTAAAAAGATATAATGTAAAGAAAATATATAGCTTGAACTTAGTTTGTGCACCTGAAGGCATTAAAAAAGTTCTTGATTTATATCCTGATATAGAAATCTTTACAGCGGCCGTTGATGATTGCCTAAATGAAGTTGGCTATATTTTACCTGGACTTGGCGATGCAGGTGATAGGCTTTTTGGCACAAAATAGTAAATTTTCACAGGGCAAGATTAAGCCCAGCAAAAGGAAGTAACATGACAGAAAATTCCACTGAATATGAATTGCGACTAAAAGACATTATAGTTGGCGCACAAATGCTCTTAGTGGCCTTTGGGGCCTTAGTCTTAGTTCCTCTGCTCACGGGGCTAAACGCCAATGTGGCTCTTTTTACGGCCGGAATTGGAACCTTATTATTTCAAATAATAACTAAGGGTAGTGTTCCCATATTTTTGGCCTCGTCCTTTGCCTTTATTGCTCCAATTCAGTTTGGAATAAGTCAGTGGGGTCTTGCTCCAACTTTGGGAGGTTTGGCCTGTGCAGGTGTGGTTTATATTCTTTTTAGTTTTGTTGTTAAGGTTAGAGGTATTGATTTTATACTAAAATTACTACCTCCTGTTGTAACAGGTTCGGTTATTGCTGTAATTGGCTTAATCCTTGCCCCTTTAGGCGTGAGTATGGCCATGGGTATAGCCGGAGGGCAGGCCATTTTTGACGAAAACTTTTCCATTATTGTTTCCATGACTTCTTTAATTACAACAGTAGTGGTTTCCATGTTTGCCCCGGGAATTATAAGGCTTTTACCAATTTTGTCAGGCATACTAACCGGAACCTTTATGGCCTTCTTAATTGACAGTATATATGGAACAAACTTTATAAATTTTGCAAAAGTTTCAGCTGCTCCCTGGTTTGCTATTCCTGATTTTACGACTCCAAGCTTTGAACTTGCGGCTATTTTATTTTTTATTCCGGTTACTTTAGCACCTGCCATTGAACACTTTGGCGATATGTTGGCCATTAGTTCTGTAACAGGCAAAAACTATCTTGAGAAACCAGGTATTTCACGCACCTTATTTGGTGATGGAGTGGCAACTCTAGCCGCAGCTTGCTTTGGCGGCCCCCCAAATACAACCTATTCTGAAGTAACAGGAGCAGTTGCTCTTACAAAAAGCTACAATCCTGCCATTATGACTTGGGCAGCCATTTGTGCAATTTTACTGTCATTTATCGGAAAAGTAGGTGCTGTTTTAAGTTCTATTCCTATGCCTGTTATGGGAGGGATTATGATTTTACTCTTTGGTAGTATTATGGTTGTTGGGTTAAATACCTTAGTGCAATCCAAAGAAAATCTCTTGGAAACAAGAAATCTAATTATAGTCAGCATTGTAATAATCTTTGGAATTGGTGGTATTGATTTTAATATTGGCACATTTCAGCTAAAAGGTATAGGGCTGGCTGCCATTATTGGTGTTGTTTTAAATCTGATTTTGCCAAAAACAAATAAAATCAGTCAGATGTATTAATCAAATTTATTTTTTTCAAAAATATGGTTTTTTTACTTGACCATAAGTGTTGTTTAGGCTATTTAGATTTCTGCACTTATGGTGCTTGCCTAACAAAAGGTTCTTCCCCGGTAGCTCAATAGGCAGAGCGGGTGACTGTTAATCACTAGGTTGGCGGTTCAAGTCCGTCCCGGGGAGCCATTTTAGAAAAGGGCTTATGATGAAAATCATAAGCCCTTTTTTATTTGAAAAAACACTAGGTTTATTGGGGCCAACAATATAGTAATTTCGGGTGAAATTACTATATTGAAAAACACAAAAATTGTGTTTTTCAGCGTGGACTATAATAGTAATGAAAAGCACAATAGTATGCCTTTACTGAAAAAATCAAAACTAAGTTTTTCAGTAAAGGCATTTTCAATTAAAGTTTATAACTCTTTATAGTTTTAGATGGAACCGCTATCTAGTTTTGCTTGTTCTACCAAGATGGTAAGCTCTAAAGTGTCATGTGAGAATTCTGTATAATTACCCGAATCATTACCTTTTGTCCAAATGCTATTATCAACACTAAGTTTTCCGTTTGCTTCTGTAGTAATTCCAATTTCTTGAAGAATATCACCAACATTGTCACTGCCAAGAGTAGCAGCATCGTTACCGCTGATAATAACTTCAACACCATCAATATTACCAAGCTTGCTCTTGTCAAGTGTTGCCACATTGGCAAGGAGTACGTCCATACCATCGCCGCCGTCAACCTTTAATATATCATTTAGATTGCCAACACCATCTAGTCTAATAAGATCATCACCGGCACCGCCATCTAAAAGTATATCACTAAAATCACCAAATAAAATGTCGTCGCCATCACCGGCAAGTAGGAAGTCAGCACCAAGTCCTCCTGTTAGGCTGTCATCGCCATCGTCGCCATAGAGTGCATCTCTATCATTAGTACCGACAAGATTGTCAACTCCGTCTGTACCTTGAACAGCAGTATCAATTTGATTAGGTGGAACTACTTCAAGTATTGTGGATACCTTATCACCATTTTCTATTGTACCGGTTACGTTAAAGTTTATTACATCGTCCATATCCTTATGTTGGAAGAGTACCCAAGATCCGTCAGAAGGATCCATATATACAGTGAAATATGTATCTGCTGATGTTACTCCTTGTCCAATAAAGGCCCCGATATTATCCGTATCAGCAACTAAGGTAATTTCTTCATTATTTTGACTATACATACCGTCAAGTGCTATTTCAAAGTTGGTAAACTTTTCACCGTTAGGTGTTGCTACTACCATAGTTCCTTCACTTATAGCTATGTAGTCAGGGGCAGTAAATTCAATGCCTGAAATAACAAAATCACTGTCACTGCCTATTGCATATACCACAACTCTATCAAAACCTGTAGAAAATGCCTTTCCTGCATGGGTAGTATTAAAATTACCGTTGGCATTATTAGCTGTAAGATCTAGCTGATTAACCGTAGTATATCCACCCTTACCATCACTTTTTTGTAATAAAATAACTGCCTTTTCCGTTTCATCACTATTACTAAAGAAAGCACCAAGCCTAATATTAATTCCAAAAGCTTCTTTACCATCTGGTAAATCAAAAATAATGGCTTCAGAAACATTGCTACCACGACCATTGCCTAAGCCATTGCCATTGTTGGTATCAAGTTCACCACTGTTATCTGCATCTAAATCATAAGCACCTCCACCTGTTCCTCCTGCTGTGGTAGCCACAGATAATCCGGAAGCACCATTTTTCGGCTCATGGTAAATTATGCGGTTATTATGTCCATCTCTAGTGTATAGACCTTGAGTGCTTGTATTTATATATGAAGCACTTATCGTTGTTCCACCCATATCACTTGCTAACTTAGTTAGATTTAGTATATGGTTCCATGTACCATTAGAACTAGTAAGATTTTCATTACCATACACATATTGGTTAGCTGCACCATCTCCTTCTCTATAGCCATAGAAACTAGAAATAGAAGCTGTGTAAGCTGTTGGTACTGAAGTTATAAAAGAGTCACCAGGAGTCATGGTATAAAGCTCAACAGTAAAGTCTTGCTCAGCAGTCAAAGCCTTTGTGTTACCTGCGCCATCGGTTACAGTTCCGCTTAAGCTTGCTATATAATTTCCATTAGCTAATGTACCAGCAGGCACTATTACTGAGTAGGTATTACCTGTAATTATTGCCTCATAGCCAACACCTTCTATGGTTACTTTCAGGTTAGAAACTGTACCATCAATGTTATCTAAGGTACCTGTGAAAGTAATGCCATCTTTTTCTTCCTTAGAAGTAATAATAGTGTCATCACCTTCAATATTAAGGGTAGCAGAACCTGTGATAACAGTATCAACAGTTGAGGTATCAAAAGCTGTGGCAGTATTACCTTGTGTATCTGTTACTTGTACATCAATGCGTAAAGCACCCTCAGGCAATGTGTCTGGGAATTGATGTGTATAACCGTTGTTTAGGTAATCCTCTGTCAATGTGATTGCAATACCGCCATCAATAGTGAAGCTGTATTTTTCTGCCCTTACATCTTCAAGTACATAATTGTCCTTATCAAAGCTAATTGTAGCTGTTAATCCTGCAAGTTCAGAAGCATTTACAATACCATCACCATCATTAATCACCACAGAAACAGCCGGTATTTCATCGTCATCATCTATGCCAAAAGTAGTATCAACAGTTGAGGTATCAAAAGCTGTGGCAGTATTACCTTGTGTATCTGTT
>CAYJHF010000058.1:8590-12919 GCA_964369905.1 uncultured Mailhella sp.
CAATACCATCACCATCATTAATCACCACAGAAACAGCCGGTATTTCATCGTCATCGCCTTCAGCAAAGGCAGCTTCAACACTAGGAATAAAACTACCTTTTGCAGTATCACCATCTTTTGTTTTTACGGTATAATTGAACTCAAATGTTGTATTATCAGATATAGAGTTAGGAGAGGAATCAAATTTGGCTAAACCATTTTGATCAAAGGTAACTGTTCCATAATTTATATTGGTATAGGAGATAACGTCTGTGGAAGTTTCATCTTGTACCCAGTCTGCTAAATTACCAACAGATACACTATCAAGTGTAAACCAATCATTAGCCCAAGCATCATTACCGGAGCCGGCAAGTGGGTTAAACTCCCCAGTGCCCTCTCCGCCTTCTATTAGTGAAGCATTTGAGCTTTTAACACTTGGCACACCATCAATGGTCAAAGTAAAGGTTTTTGTGTCTGTGTCGCCGTCAGCATCTTTGATTGTGTAGTTAAAAGTAGCTGTAATATCATCAGCTGATGAAAAATCTGTATTACGCATAAATGTGTAATTACCTTTAGCATCAAATATAAGCAAGCCGGCATCAGATTTGAAAGTACCATCAGCTATTTTGGACCAAGTAAGATTACTGCTTTCTAAAGTTTCACCTTGATAGGCTCCAAAGCCTGTATAAGGATCACTAGTAGTTAGCTTGCCATCAGCACCAAAATCATCATTATTAATCAAATTACCTTTAATAATATCATACTCAAACTTATCTATTTTATAGAACTCAAAATTACCGTCAAGATATTTTCTGGTATTAGCGTTTTCTATAACATTTCCGCCGGTAACAACATCACCGTCAATGCTCAAGGTATCAGCTACGGCGACGGGGACATCATCAGTAAAGTTTAAAGTTCCTTTCAATGGAATAGTAATTGTTTGAGATACAACATCGCCATCATCATCTTTTGCATACAATCTTGCATTAACGCTCAATCCTACGTCTTCTAAGCTTAAAGACTTGCTAGCATCATCTGCACTTCCCGTAGGGCCGTGGTCAATGGCCTGATATTGTTTAAGAACCACATTACCAAGGCTATCAATTGTTACATCAAACACACTAACACTACCGGCTTTAGCTATAATACTGTTAATACCCACGTTTAAGATTATAGGTTCACCGCCACTGGTAAGATTTGTGAATCTACTGGCAAACATAAATGAATAGTTCCAAATTCCACCATTTGCGGCATCGGAATTTTGTACTGTACCACCGTCAGCGCCAAAATCTACATATTGAAGCGCATGATCGCGAACATTTACGCTAGTTGAAGTAGTAGTTCCTGTTTCTTCTGTTCCTACATCTGTAGTTGTAAGGTTAAGTTCTAAGGCTGTTCCTGTAACTCTTGACTTAGGAATATCGTCAATAATGGTAATATTTACAGTTTCTTTTGAAATGTCTCCATCTGAGCTTGCAAAGCTTAGCTCAAATGATTTATTGGCAGTGTCATTGCCTACGGTAGAATGTGTAGCTGTGTCTGTTAATGTATAGGAATAGGTTACTTTATAGCCATTTACAGCATCACCTGAAACATCTGTAATTTCAACAGTGCCATTAGGAACTGTTGACGTATCATTATATACCCATGCTCCATTTTGTAATTCTGCAAGTACATCATCACCAAGTTTAATCACGGACAAACCATCACCGGAAGCAATGTCAATTGTACCTTCTTTACTTAGTTCAGCAACATTAGGAGCAGTTCCATCAGCAAGGTTTGCTTCCTTAACTGTTACACCAACAACATTTTCTACTTGCGGTGTACCATCAATGGTCAAAGTAAAGGTTTTTGTGTCTGTGTCGCCGTCAGCATCTTTGATTGTGTAGTTAAAAGTAGCTGTAATATCATCAGCTGATGAAAAATCTGTATTACGCATAAATGTGTAATTACCTTTAGCATCAAATATAAGCAAGCCGGCATCAGATTTGAAAGTACCATCAGCTATTTTGGACCAAGTAAGATTACTGCTTTCTAAAGTTTCACCTTGATAGGCTCCAAAGCCTGTATAAGGATCACTAGTAGTTAGCTTGCCATCAGCACCAAAATCATCATTATTAATCAAATTACCTTTAATAATATCATACTCAAACTTATCTATTTTATAGAACTCAAAATTACCGTCAAGATATTTTCTGGTATTAGCGTTTTCTATAACATTTCCGCCGGTAACAACATCACCGTCAATGCTTAAAGTATCAGCTACAGCTTTTGGTCCATCGTCTTTAATGTGTACTTTTACCTCAACATCAAGGCTCTTAGCTTCACCATCTAGTTTGCTTTCTTCACCATCATAAATTTTAAAGGTAAAATTATCAGCATTTTTTGCTTTTTCATTATGCTTATTAGCATCATTATGTTCAAAAGCTAAGGTTTGCTCGTAAGAATAATTTAGTGTAAATCTACCATCAACACCTTGAGTAAGACCGGTTACTTTTACTGTGCCATAAGTGGTGTCAGCTTCTGCCGGTTCAACAGTAAATAAACCATTCTCATATTTAACATCAAAAGTACCAACAACAATACCATTATCAACTATTTCAATTTTACCATCGGCCATGTCTTCCGCAGAAGTAAATACAATTTCGCCTGTTTTCAGAGCTTTTTCTGTGCCAATATTGGAATCATCAGTATTGATTTTTTTGTCTGTATACTCTGTAAGCAGTTGAGGAACATCATTAGTTCCGTTTATAGTTACAGTAACTACTTCTGCATTCCAAGCTCCGTGTCCATCTTGCACATAGATGGTAAACTTTTCAGACAGACTATCAGTTGCTCCAAGAGCTTGTACTTCGGCATTATTATTATCAAGTAGATAATAATATTTTCCATCTGTTGGGTTGAGGGTAAACTGTCCATATTGACCCTGCACGGCATTTCCTGCACCGCCATCATGAACTCTGTCTTGTGGACTTAGTTCTGAAGTATCACCTCTACCTACAAGGCCTAAAACAGAATCATAAGCATCTGAATCAACATCAAAACCTTTTGCTGTGCCAACGGCCATTAGAGATGAATCTTCGGTTACTGAAAGTTCTTTGTCTTCAACTGTAATGGTTGGCCTGTCATTACTACCCTCAATGATTAAGTCAAGAGTAGTGCTATTATAATTTGTGCTGCTTCCACTATTATCTTGCACACCTAAGTTAATGCTCAGGTTTAAAATAGCACCGTCTTTTAGCTCGTTCACTGTAGGACTACTATTATTTAACTCAAAATCATAGCTAAGTTGGTTTGTTCCTGTGCTTTTGAATACTATAGTTCCCACAAAATCAGCCGTACTTTCAACAAAATTGCCATTGGAATCAACATAGTATGTACCACCAAGTATAATGGCTGCTTTACTATCTCCATCATGCAAGGTGAGAGAATCGGTGCTATCCTTGTCTGATAAAGTAATAGTTCCAGTAGCAAAGGCATCACGTTCAGATAGATTTTCAGTATTATAATTATTGTCAGCATTAATAACACCATTTTCCACAAGGGTATTATCAGTATGGCTTATATTAATGGTTGGCCTGTCATTGGTGCCGGTGATATAGATATTGATTTGGGCAGATTTTTCGGCATTGGCGTTATGTTGATCTTGTGCATTAGCATAGAAAAGTTCTCTAAGTGGCCCTTCACCTTCACCAAGGGCTTGCAAATCATCATAAGCTTCCTTTAAAGAAGGATTTTCTTCTATATCTTCAGCGGTATATAACTTATACTCATAAGCAAGTTTGCCATCAGCATTTGTTTCAAACTCAAGTTTGCCATATTTACCCATAACTACAGTTGGAGTGCCAGCAATATCATTATCATCAACCCAAGCTCCACCTGCTTTAGAAATATAATAACTAAATCCAGCTTCATTATCACCACTGTCTACATCATTTACAGTCAAAGTTCCCTTGACTGAAGAAGTAGAATCTTCTTCAGTATTATGGGAAACAGCAGGGTAACCACTATTAGTGTTCTCGGTAACAAAGACAGGCTTGTCATTAGTACCTTTGATGGTTACTGTTACAGTTTCAGTGTCAAATCCACCATCTTCATCGGTTACGGTAATGGTGAAAGTATCTTGCATACTGTCGCCAGCACCTAATTTTTGCACATCGGCATGACTGTTAGTCAAGCTATAAACATAATTACCGCTAGCATCAATAGTTACTGTGCCATAAGCACCGTCGGTGGAGCTATATACTGCATTGGCTACGTCGCTATCAACATCAGTATGGCTGGCAACTCCACTTATGGTAAGGTCAGCACTATCTTCTGTGACTTCAAGATCTGTAGTGTGAGTAAGAG
>CAYJHF010000059.1:0-12702 GCA_964369905.1 uncultured Mailhella sp.
TTGTGTTTTTCAGCGTGGATTAATTAGCCGATGCTGAAAATGTGCTAATATGTTGTTAATAAAGATAAAATCATAATGAAAATAAAAAAAACTCTCTGCTTGCAGAGAGTTTTTTTATTTGTATAGTTGATGCCAAAAAATATAATAATTCCAGCGAAAATATATAAGAAATAAGCACATAACATACAGTTTTATTTCACTTTTAAGTGTTGAAGTAAGATTAGTTCTTGACAAAATTTAACTTAGGTGAGAAAGTGGGAAAAAGTGGTAAGAAGTGGTAAATAGTGGTGAAGAGTATGGTATATATTCGGGTTTGAGGTGATTATGAAGTTTAGAGGTAAATCAAGGCGCAATATTGATGTAAAGGGTAGGTTGATGCTCTCTCCTGAGTTTAGATCTAGTCTTCTTTTGCGTATGAATATGCCTCCTATTCAAGAAGATAGTGCCTTAATTTCAGAAATTAAGCCTGACATAATTCCACCCTTAGAAAAACCAGAAATCGAAAACACTGAAATTCAATTTTTTATCACAACTTATGATGATTGCTTATTTGCTTTCCCATATCATGAGTGGACGGCTATTGAAGAAGAATTTTCAAAAATAACAAATTCATCAGCGTCATTCCGTAATTTCTTGCGTTTATTTATAGGGAATGCAGAATTACACACTGTGGACTCTCAGGGCAGAATCTTGCTTTCGCCAGACCATAGGGAGTATGCTGACATAGGAAAAGAAGTTTTTGTGGTTGGGCAAACTGAACGCTTTGAAATTTGGAATCCTGAACGTTATAAAAAGGCCATTGAAACTCAAGTTATTGCAGATGTAAGTGAAGAATTGCGTGCCGGTGGTATAAACTTTCCATTCTAAATTGAGAACTCTGTATAAATAATTTTTTGTGCAAAGTTTCTCATAAATTTAAAAAGTTATTTAATTTGTAAAACTATTATGCAAAACACAAGGCACACAAACCAATCAGTTAACAAAAAAAACATGGTTTTTCTTGCTCATGATTTGTGTATGAATTTGCCTTGCACATTCTTCTTGAAATCGTGTGCAGTTAGCTGTGCAGGATCTTCAAATTTGGTTGCACTATGATGATAAACGCAAATAATGCCACACATATTTCAGTTTTATTGTCTGAAATATTAGAGGCTTTTTTAGAAAATGTAAAAGTAAATGAGCCTTGGTTCTTAGACGGAACCCTTGGGCTTGGTGGGCATAGTAAGGCAATTTTAACTGCTTTTTTAGAACATGGATATGCTCCAAAGCTTTGTGGACTTGACCGAGATCCTGATGCTCTAGTAAGAGCTAAGGAAAATTTGCGAGATTTTCAAAAACAAATAAATTTGTTTGAGAGTGATTTTGCATCATTTCAAGAAGTTTTACCTGAAATTTCTTCGCCTAAATTTGATGCTGTTCTGCTTGATCTTGGTGTTTCATCTTTGCAACTTGATGTGGCAGAACGTGGGTTTAGTTATCACAGGGACGGACAATTGAATATGCGTATGGACAAGGGGGTTTTGCTTGAAAAACAGAGCTTACCCCACAGTACAAATGCAAAAACATTTGTAAATAAAGCGGATTTTGAACTTTTAAAAAGGGTGATAAGTGAATTTGGTGAAGATCCTCAAGCTGGTAGAATTGCCAATGCAATTATTGGAGCAAGGCAGAGAGGAAGTATTGAAAGCACAAAACAGTTGGCAGAAATTGTTTATCAAGCTTATCCACCAAAGTGGAGAGCCAATGCCAAAAACCATCCGGCCACCAGAACATTCCAAGCCATAAGAATGTATGTAAACGATGAACTTGGACAACTAAATGTATTTTTGGACAATATTTTAGAAAATTTGGCAGAAAACGGAGTGTTGGCAATTATTTCTTTTCATTCTTTGGAAGACAGAATTGTCAAACAAAAATTTAAACTCTGGAACAGTGACTGTATTTGTCCAAGTCATTTGCCAATTTGCAACTGTAAACATGAAAAACAAGTGGAAATTTTGACTAAAAAACCAATTTTGCCAAGTAAAGAAGAATGTAAGCAAAATCCAAGAGCTTGTAGTGCTAAGCTTAGACTTATAAAAAAAATAGAACAAAGCAGATAGAGTTTGAGGTTACAATGAAAAAGAATATGGAAATTTATCAAAACGAAAATGACAGTATTTTGAATAATGCAAATATTTGGCTTATTGCATTGATGATTTCTTTGCTTTTTAGTTTTAGCGTTGGACTTTTTCTTATTTGGATGAGTATTGATAGAAATGAGCTTGCTTATAATCTTTATAAAACCCAAAATGCCCTTGAAAGTAGCAGGGGGCACATTGTTAAACTTGAAGTAGAGCGTGATTCAATTCTTTCTCCCTATGAACTTGATAAAAAAGCTGCCGAATTAGGCTTAGTTGTTGCCGGTCCGGGGCAAATTCGCAGAATTGTAAAATAGTCAATATAAAAGAAGATTTTTATGAAGATGATTCCAAAACTCAAAAATAGTAAAAAGAATGTAAGGAAAAATACATTACAAAAGCAAGCAAAGCCATGGTTTAGAGTTTCTAAGCCAAAACTGCTCGGCAAGAGTTTTGATTGGCATATTTTGCGTTGTCGTTCTGTGGCCATTGTTTTCTTATGTATTTGGGGAGTTTTGTGGCTCAGAGCCGGATATTTACAGATAGTTTTGGCACCTGAATTGAGAGCACAATCAAGCAAGCAATACAATATGACTCAATTGGTGGCAGGTAAAAGGGGCAATATATATGATCGCAATGGGGAAATATTAGCTCGCAGTGTGGAAGTTCGTTCTGTCTATGCTCACCCGCACAAAGTTAGCGATAAAGCCTTGGCCGCTAAAACCCTAGCTCCGCTTTTAAAAATAGACGAAGAAAGACTTAATAAGCAATTGGAACAGGACAGAAGTTTTATCTGGATATCCAGAAAAGTTGACGATGCAACTTCAATGGCCATAGCCCAAGCAAATATTCCGGGAATTGGACTGACTAAAGAATATGAAAGGGTTTATCCTTATAAACATTTAGCGGGTCAACTGCTTGGTTTTGCCGGAATTGATAATGTGGGTCTTGAGGGTGTTGAACGTAGTTTTGATACGCTTTTAACAGGTTCTTCACAAAAATATGTTGTCCCAAGAAAAATTGCCGGCAGGGCACTTTATAGCGTAAATGACAGCGGAACAATTGGGCAAGACATAAAGCTCACTCTTGACGTGCAAATTCAATTTATTGCAGAAGAAATAATTTCTGAAGCTGTTGATAGTTATAATGCTAAATGGGGTGGTGTTTTGATTGCCGATCCAAGGAATGGTGAAATTTTAGCTTGGGCGCAATATCCATTTTTTAATCCCAATAATTTTAGAAATTACCATCCGGCAATTTATCGTAATAGGCTTGCAAATGATGCACTTGAGCCAGGTTCAACACTAAAACCCTTGATTGTTGCAGCGGCCATGGAGGAAAAAATTGTTGATAAAGAGAGCACTTTTTATTGTGAAAACGGAGTATGGCGCTTAGAACACATTAAAATAGGAAAAGATAAACAAGTATTTAGAATTGGCGATGATGGAAGGGCTTTTAAAGATTTAACTGTTGAAGAAATTGTTAAATATTCAAGTAATATTGGTATGGCAAAGATTACAGGCCTTATGGGGAGCGAAAAGCTTAGTCATTATTTGGATCGCCTTGGTTTTGGACAATCAACAGGTATAGGAATTGCTGAAGGGCGTGGTATTGTGCGTGCTCAAAATGAATACAATGAACTTGATTTATTGTCCACAGGATTTGGGCAAAGTATTTCTGTTACAGGAATACAATTACTTAATGCTTACAATATATTGGTGAATGATGGCAAAAAAGTTTCTTTGAAGTTAGTTAAAGATGACAAAGAAAATCATGTTTCTGAAAGAAATATTTTTAGCCAAGAAAATGCTCTTGAAGTTTTACGCATGATGGAATCTGTAGTAGACGGTAGAGGGACTGGTACAAGGGCAAGGGTTGACGGCATAAGAGTTGCCGGAAAAACCGGAACAGCCCAAAAAGCCAGTAAAGATGGCGGGTATGGCGAAGAAAGAATGGCTTCTTTTGTAGGAGTTTTGCCTGCTGACGACCCTCGCTATATCATAATAACAATTTTAGATGAACCTCAAGATGAAACCTATGGAGGTAGGATTGCTGCTCCGGTGTTTCAAAAAATTGCAACCAGAACCATGGCTCACAATGGTGAATTTCCATATATAACTTTTGCCAGTGAAAACAGTGCATTGCCCAAGGGTAAAGCTCACAAAACTATTAAAGAAATAGATGTAAAACAAGGCATTATTCCCGATGTAACAAATCTTAGCCTCAGAAGAGCAATGGAAGTTTATTTGGAGCTTGGGATAATTCCAAAAATTATGGGACAAGGTAATATTGTAGTTAGGCAAGAACCAACTAGTGGTACAAGCCTAAATACAGGGCAAGGCCAAAATACCCAAGCACAGCATAAGCTTTATTTAGGTGATGAAGAGATAAGTCCGTCGGTTGATGTTGAAAATGAGGTTGAAGTAACAACCCAAGCAAGAGCAGATGGCAATATTTAAGCAGGGAGGTGGAATAAATGAAATTTGAAGAATTGTGTGAATTAGTGCAAAGAAGTAACCTTGAAATTGTTACAAATTCAAAGTTAGTTCAAGGCAAAGAAATTTTTGTGGCCTTACCAAGTGCTATTTCATCTCATCTTGAGAAAAAGCAACTTCCTTTAGAATATTTGCTTGAGGCTGTGCAAAAAAATACTTCTTATGTGGTGCTTGAGCAAGAACTTTATAATCAGGCCATGCAAGATAAAAACTTGCAAAATACTTCCTATGTGGTTGTAGATGATGCAAGAATTGCCCTTGGAATATTGGCTAAACATAAATATCAAAATATAAATTTAACCTTTCCAATTGTGGCCATAACTGGAACAAACGGAAAAACCACCTCAGCTTATTTGCTTGAACACCTCTATAAGTCACTTGGTAAAAATGTAGCTGTATTTGGAACTGTTTCTTACCACTGGAATAATTACTTTGAAGAAGCCCCTTTAACTACGCCCGATTGTTTAACCTTACATAAAATGCTGGCTAAAGCCAGAGAAGCTAAGGTTGATGCTGTAATTATGGAAGTTTCTTCCCATGCTTTGGATCAAAATCGTTTGGCAGGTATTGAAATTGCTGCGGCACTCTTTACAAATTTAACTCAAGATCATTTAGATTATCACGAAAATATGGAAAATTATTTTCAAGCCAAACTTCGTTTATTTACAGAGCAAGAGCTAAAAAACAAAGCCATAAGTGTTTGTGCCAGTGATTTATTTGGGAAACGTATTCTTACAGTTTGTCAAAATAGCAAGGGCTTTATGCTAGCCAATTGCGCTACTGAAATAAACTCAGAAAATATTCTGAGTGGAGTAATAAAAAATATTTCACCCAATGGACTTGAGATAGAGCATCAATTCCAAGGACAAACATGGACATTAAACTCTTCCTTGGTGGGTGAGCACAATGCGTTAAATATATTGGGAGTTGAAAGTTTAGCTCTAGAGCTTGGCTTTAAGATTGAAGATTTAAAATGTCTTGAAAGTTTTAGCGGAGTTCCTGGACGCCTTGAAAGGATAAATAGTGGGCATGAACAAAATGAAATTTCATATTTTGTGGATTATGCCCATACTCCCGATGCCTTGGTGCAAGCTCAAAAAGCTTTAAGACAAGCCGGATTTAATCGCATAATTACAGTTTTTGGCTGCGGCGGTGACAGAGATAGGGCAAAACGTCCGTTAATGGGACAAGCTGTGGCAGAGGACAGCGATATTGTAATTGTAACTTCGGACAATCCACGCACAGAAGACCCTGAACAGATTATTGCAGATATTTTACCTGGCCTAAGTAAGGCTAAAGAAGTTCATTCCTTTGTTAATAGAAGAGATGCACTTTACTTTGTTGTTTCCATAGCTAGGAATGGTGATGCAGTGCTTGTGGCCGGCAAAGGGCATGAAACTTATCAAATCATTGGAAAAGAAAAGCACTATTTCAGTGATCAAGCAATTTTACAAGAACTTATTAAATAAAATTTTTAAACTAAGCATTTTTGAGTAAAAGAGATTGTTATGCAAATAAAACTTCTAACTGCCGCCAATAATATTCAGGCAAAAATTATTTATTCCAAGGATTGTTCCAATCATTGGATAAATGGCGCTGTTTCTGACAGTGGAGCAGTTAAAGGCGGAGAGCTGTTTATTTGTATTAAAGGAAAAAAAGTAAATGGACATGATTTTGCTCTAGAAGCAGTTCAAAAGGGTGCAGTTGCCATTTTAGCTGAAGAGAACAATTTTGCTCCTGATTTTCCTGTTCCAATTTTGTTGGTTCAGGATAGTGTAAAAGCTTTAGGTTTGTTGGCAAAGGTAGTGCGTAAAGAATTTCAAAGCCATGGCAAAGTAATTGCCATCACAGGCTCAGCAGGTAAAACAAGCTTAAAGGAAATGTTGGCGCATATTTTGAGTATAAATTCTGAAAATTTAAATCCACAAGCAAACAATGTGGGCAGAAATCTTCATAATTTTAACACTCAAATTGGAGTTTCCTTAGCCATTTTAAATTTTAGTGGGCATGAAAAATATTGGGTTTTAGAAGTAGGAATTAGTAAAGCACACGATATGCAGGAGCTTGGTGAAATAATTGAGCCGGATTTTGCCATCATATTGAATATTGCCAATGCTCATCACGAAGGTTTAGGTGAACTTGGAATTGCATATCACAAAGCAAGCCTTTTAAAATATTTGCAAGAAGATGGAATGGCTTTTGTAAACTTTGATTATACTGATTTAGTTGTGGAAGCAAAGAAATATAATAAAAATATTGTATATTTTAGTGTTGTTAATAATAGTGATAATCATAAAGAAATTTCATTTTCTGCCAAGCAATTGGGGCTTAACCACTGCAATTTTGCAAAGTTTGAAATGCAAACCCCAAGCGGTAATTTTGAGGTGGAAAGTCCATTAATTGGCATGGCAGGAGCGGAAAATTGTCTTGCGGCCACAAGTCTTGCCACTGCATTGGGGCTAAGCTCTGAAATAATTGGCAAGGGAATTGCCACGCAAACTAAACCTAAGATGCGATTTAATCTAATGCAAAAAAATAATTGGGAAATTATTGATGATTGCTATAATGCCAACCTTCTTTCTAATCTTAGAATGATGGAAGCCGGTGTAGAATTGGCCGCTGAAAGGGAGTTTATTGTTGTACTTGGGGAAATGTTGGAGCTTGGAAATCTTAGTGCAAGCGAACATCATAAACTCGGGCTTGAAATTGCAAATATAAATATAAAGTTGATTTTATGGATTGGTAATCAGGCAGACCATGTGAAGAGTGGATTGGATTATAATGGATTTAAAGGTGATTTTATAGAAATTTCTGATTTTAAAGATTTTGAAAATTGTTTAGAAGCAAAAATTTTGGAAAAGTCATTGCCAAAGGTAATTTTATTTAAAGGCTCACGCAGTAATAGGCTTGAAAATTATTTGAATAAATTTGTGGAGTTGTGTGATGCTGTTTAATTTGATTTTGCCCCTCAGTGAATATTTTAGCCCTTTAAATATTTTTAGGTATATTACATTTCGGGCTACCTCAGCCATGACCTTTTCATTAATTATCACAATTATCATGGGGCCTTACTTTATACGTCTACTTCATAAACTTAAATATGGACAGCCCATACATGAAGAAGTCAAAGCCCATGTGAATAAAGCTGGAACTCCAACCATGGGTGGAATTCTTATTTATTTTGGCACAGTGCTTTCGGTGCTTTTATTTGCAGATTTGAGTAATTACTACATTTGGCTAACATTGTATGTGTTTACAGGCTTTGCAGCAGTAGGTTTTGTTGATGATTTTTGTAAAATTAAAGGACATAAAAATAGTGGAATTTCCGCTAAAACAAAGTTTTTAGCGCAAACATTTGTGGCAGTTTCAGCGATTATACTCTTAATTAATCAAGAAGCATATTCAAGTGTGCTCAGTGTTCCATTTTTCAAAAATTTTGCTCCTGATTTAGGTATTTTTTATATAGTTTTTGCCAGCATTGTGCTTGTTGGTTCTTCCAATGCTGTAAATTTAACAGATGGTTTAGATGGGCTTGCCATTTTGCCGGCTGTTATTTGTATTGGGGTTTATACCGTATTTATTTATGTGGCAGGTCACGCTCAGTTTTCAAAATATTTACAAATCGCTCCTGTGCTTGGGGTTGGTGAAGTAACTGTTCTATGTGGTGCTTTAATGGGAGCAGGGCTTGGCTTTTTATGGTATAATGCTCAGCCTGCCGAGGTTTTTATGGGAGATGTGGGCTCCCTAAGCCTTGGCGGGGTAATTGGTTTTTTAGCGGTGCTTTGCAAGCAAGAATTAATTCTCTTGGTGGCCGGTGGGTTATTTGTAATTGAAACTCTGTCTGTAACACTACAGGTTTTTTATTATAAGGGAACAAAGGGGAAGCGTTTATTTAGAATGGCTCCCCTGCATCATCATTTTGAGTTAAAGGGTTGGCCTGAATCAAAAATTATAGTCAGATTTTGGATTTTATCCGTCTTATTTGCACTTGCTTCCTTGTCAGTTTTAAAATTGCGTTAATTTAGGCAAAGTTGGAATTAAAATGAATATTAATAAAGAACAAGAAGAAATTATAAGCACATTACGTCAATTTCAAGGCATAAGCATTGTGGGAGGTGGGCGTTCAGGTAGGGCAGCTGTTAAGCTTGTGCATGCACTTGGTTTGCCCCTAACATTACACGAAAAAAACTTCTCTGCTTTGCCAACTGATTTTAAGGAATTTATTACAAAGAATAAAATCAGAGTAATAGATGGTGAACATCAAGAAGAACATTTTCAATCTTGCGACTTATTAATTCCAAGCCCCGGTGTGCCAATTTCACTTTTAACAAATTTTTTGCCTAAAAACAAAAAAGTAAGCGTTATGGCTGAAACAGAATTAGCTTCATTATTTTGTAAACACATAAAAATGCTAGCCATTACAGGAACAAGTGGCAAAACTACAACCACAAGTTTGTGTGCAAAAATGCTAGAAACTCAAGGTTTGGCTGTGTTTTTAGGCGGTAATATAGGAATTCCACTCAGTGAGTATGTTTTATCACAAATTGCGCCGAATTATCTTTTGCCGACAGAAGTATGTAAAAAAGCAGATGTATTAGTTTTGGAGTTGTCCAGTTTCCAATTACAAAACTGCACAACATTAAAGCCTGATGTAGCCATTTGTTTAAACATAGCAGAAAATCATTTGGATTATCACGCAGACATGGACGAATATATTGCCTCAAAAATGCAAATTTTTGCCAATCAAAATGGCGAGGATTTTGCAATATTGGGAGAAAGCCTGAAAGAATTAGCTACAAAGTATAAGCTAAAAAGCAAAATTATATACTATGATGATCAGTCAAAAAACTTTACTGAAACAAGGCTTATGGGGCAACACAATCAAGGCAATGCAGAAGCAGCTTGGCAAGCTTGTAAAAATTTAGGGCTTAGCTTTGAAAATGCCAAACTTGCGGTTAAATATTTTGTGCCCTTGCCACATCGCTTAGAATTTATAGCAGATGTGAACAAGGTGAGTTATTACAATGACTCAAAGTGTACTACCGTTGAAGCCTTGAAAACCGATCTTTTGGCTGTCTTGGAAAGTGAAAGACCCATTTGTTTATTGGCGGGTGGAAAGTTTAAGGGTGGAAATTTGAAAGAAGTTGCTGAATTAATGCGTGGAAAAATAAAACATATTGCTCTATTTGGGGCAAGTCGAGAAAATTTTGAAGAAGCATTTTCTACATATTCTCTTAGTTATGACAAAACCATGCAAGAAGCAATTTTGCGTTTACAGGATATAGTTTTAGAAAACGATGTGGTTTTGCTTGCTCCTGCCACCTCAAGTTTTGATCAATATACAGGCTATGAACAACGTGGCCAAGATTTTACCAATATTGTTTTAAACCTCAAGGCCGGCGGTTAGATGTATGAAAACAAATTCCTATAGAAATTTGAAAACAAACAATTATCAAACTCCAAATGCAAGTATTGACTGGTGGTTGTTT
Organism: uncultured Mailhella sp.; assembly: GCA_964369905.1. GTDB lineage: Bacteria > Desulfobacterota > Desulfovibrionia > Desulfovibrionales > Desulfovibrionaceae > Taurinivorans. Next base: position 10,105 of record CAYJHF010000059.1, read on the forward strand.
ACAACTGTGCTTGTTCTGCTCTGCTTTGGTTTACTTATGGTTTTAAGTGCCGGAGCTGTTATTGGTGAGCGAGATTTTCAAGATCAATATTACTTTTTTAAAAGGCAATTGATGTTTGTGGTTTTTTCCTTAGTTTGTATGCTTATCTGCACATTTTTCAGGAGAAATTTTATTAATAAACTGCATTATCCTGCCATATTTTTTATGATGTTTTTATTAGTTGTAGTGTTAAGCCCCTTAGGATTAAATGTTAATGGTGCACAGCGCTGGATTTCTATGTTTAGTTTTTCATTACAGCCCATGGAATTTGCAAAAATAGCCTTGGTTTTGTATTTGGGCTATTTTCTAAGTAAGCATCAAGATTTGGTAAAAACCTTTAGTAAGGGTGTTATTCCACCATTTTTTATAACCATTGTATTTTGTTATTTGTTAATTTTACAGCCTGATTTTGGTTCAGCAATGATTTTATTGGCGCTCTTATTCTTCATGTGCTTGATTGGCGGAACAAGGCTTATATATTTGATTATTTCAGCTTCCATGTTTATTGGAACAGCCATAATGCTGATTTTAACTTCTCCCTATAGAATGAGGCGTTTGCTTGCATATATGGATCCATTCAAAGATGCCCAAGGTGACGGCTATCAATTAGTGCAATCGTTTTATGCTTTGGCCGAAGGTGGGCTTTATGGTGTTGGGCTTGGCAATGGCAGACAAAAAATGCTCTATCTTCCGGAAGCTCATAATGACTTTATTGTTTCTGTAATTGGTGAAGAACTAGGTTTGTTTGGAATAACATTTATAATGATTTTGTTTGGAATAATTTTTGTGCGTTGCTATCGCATTGCTATGGGACAGGAAGTTTTGCGTGATAAACTAAATGCTTTTGGGCTTAGTTTGATTTTAGCTTTAAGTGCCTCATTGAATTTAGCTGTAATTATGGGAATGGTTCCTCCAAAAGGTGTTGCAATGCCATTTTTGAGTTATGGGGGTAGTTCCATGTTGGCTTCTTTAATATGTGTGGGACTTCTACTGAACTATTCAAGAACAATTAAAGAAGTAAAGACGGAGTTTACATTTTCAAATACAAATAATTTTCAACAACCCTCGGTGCAAGTAAGTCATAGTTTAAACTGAAAATGGAAATAAAATAAAATGATAAATAAAAATCCAAGCATAGTATTAACAACAGGTGGAACAGGCGGGCATATTTTTCCGGCTTTGGCCGTTGGTTTTGCCGTGCAAAAAAAATATCCAAAAGTTCAAATAATTTTTGCCGGTGCAACTTATGGCAAGGAAGAAGAATTTGCCAAAAAGGCCGGCTATGAATTTTATGGTTTAAATGTACGAGGATTTAAAGGCAGGGGATTTAAAGCCATTGGAGCAGGCTTTACCATGCTAAAGGCCATTTTAAATTGCTATTTTATGCTTGGTAAATTACGCCCACAAGCTGTGCTTGGGTTTGGCGGTTATGCTTGTTTTGCCATGGTTTTTGCGGCTAAACTACGCAATATTCCCTGCATAATCCATGAACAAAATGCTATACCTGGACTTGCCAATAAAATTTTGGGAAAATTAGTTGATAGAGTTTGCCTTTCATTGCCAGATGAAAATCAAGCATTTAATCCCAAGAAAACCACATTGACAGGAAATCCAATTCGTTCAGAAATTGCCAAAATTAATTTTGAACAAAAGGAAGAGATAAAAAATAATTCAAAAGACTTTAGAAAGCATTTATTGATTATGGGCGGAAGCCTTGGAGCTACAGTAATAAACTCACTTGCTATTTCTATGCTTTCCAAACTAAAACTTTTTAATGTGAAAATAACACATCAATGTGGAAGTCATGATTATGCAAGGGTGAAAGAAGCCTATAAAAGCCATGGTTTTAGTCTTGCAGAAATAGATGCAATGCTTTTTGAATTTATAGATAATATGGCTGATGTTTATGCAAAATGTGACTTAGCTCTGTGCAGAGCCGGTGCAACCAGTATTGCAGAGCTAACAGCAACAGCAACCCCTGCCATATTTATCCCCTTTGCCAAAGCTGCCAATGATCATCAAAGTGCTAATGCAAGTAATTTAGTGCAAAACAATGCTGCTCTCTCATTTTCTGAAGATGAAATTAAAAACCTTGAAATGGATAAGATAATTTTTGAACTATTGGCAGATGATGAAAAACTACTCGAAATGGCAAAAAATATGTATTCCTTAGCTAAAGCTGATGCGGCTAATAATGTAGTTAATGTGCTTGAGAAACTTATTGCTAAAAGTCTTGAGGTCTAAACTATGGATAAAAAAATAAAAGCTATCTACATGATTGGTATTGGTGGTTCTGGAATGAGTGGAATTGCTGAGGTATTATTAAATCTTGGTTATAAAGTGAACGGCTCTGACATGGCAGAGAATTCAACTATAAATCGTCTGCGCTCCCTAGGGGCTAATATTAGTATTGGGCATAATGCTGAAAATATTATTGACGTACAAGTTGTGGTGCGTTCAACAGCAATTTCCGATGATAATCCTGAAATATTAGCTGCCAAAGAGCAAAATATTCCAATAATCGGCCGTGCTGAAATGTTAGCTGAGCTTATGCGCCTT
>CAYJHF010000060.1:0-12665 GCA_964369905.1 uncultured Mailhella sp.
TAAAAAACTTTTTATCTATAGATAGTTATTATATTTTTCAGCATCGACTAATTTACTGTAATTAATTCATAATCATTTTGTCCAAGTCCAATGCTTTCAGCATGAACAAGTTGACTACGCCAGTTAGTAATGGGGTGAATGGCTTTAAAGTGGTCGCCTTGTTGTCCGTCTGAACAGCCACATTCGTGCATAATACTTGAGCCAATGGCCGGAGCAGCGTTTACTGCCTCAATACAGGCTTTGTCAAGGGCCACAGGGTCGAAGCTGGCAAACATTCCAATGTCTGGAACAATGGCTACGTCATTTTCGCCATGACAGTCGCAATATGGTGATACTTGGTTAACAATACTAATGTGAAAATGTGGCTTATCTTTTACAACAGCAAGGGCATATTCGGCCATGCGACAGTTTACCACATCAGGATTACCATCATAGGCAGCTGCAATGGCATCAAAGTTACAAGCTCCAATACAACGTCCACAGCCAACACAATTGTCATGGTTTATATGAGCTATTCTTTTTTCATCATAGCTAATTGCATTGTGAGCACAGTATTTTATGCAAACACCACAGCCACGGCATTTATCATTAACAACGGGCTTACTATCACTGTGCATGTGCATTTTTCCTGCCCTACTGCCACAGCCCATTCCAAGATTTTTAATTGCTCCGCCAAAGCCTGTAATTTCATGTCCCTTAAAATGGTTCATAGAAATAATCACATCAGCATCAGCGATGGCACGGCCAATTTTGGCGCTTTTACAGTAGGTGGCATTTTCTAAAGGAATTTCCACATCATCAGTTCCTTTAAGTCCATCTCCGATAATTACATGACAGCCTGTGGAAAAAGGCGAATAACCATTCTCATAGGCAGCCGTAATATGCTCAAGGGCGTGTTTACGTCTACCAACATAAAGGGTATTGCAATCAGTTAGAAATGGCAGGGCTTTTTCAGCACTTAACACATCTACTACAGTTTTTGAGAAATTTGGGCGTAAAAAAGAAAGATTACCCGGTTCTCCAAAGTGAATTTTAATGGCCACAAACTTGTTTTCTAGTGGCATTTGTGTAATTCCAGCCTTACGAATAAGTTTTTCAAGCTTCATTTGTAAACTTGTTCCAACTTTACAGCGCATATCCGTAAAATAAACCTTTGATTTTTCCATAATAACTCCTGCTAAAATGTTGTGAAAGAGCGGTAAGTTATAAAACTACCGCTCTTAAAAAATTCTTTGTAATAAGTGGTTATAAAAAGAAAATAGCATAATGAGCGTTTTTATTGTAACTCTACAAAAATGTTTTTTTATTCAATAACCTTATATCTATAAAAACTACAAACTCATATAATTAGTTCCGAAAAATTTTGTAAACACTTTTTTCAGGAACGACTACATACTTTTTGCAACCATGTTAATTAATCTGGCCAGTTGATGAGTAAAGCTAGCTTCATTATCATACCAAACAATTACCTTGGCAAAATTACCATCAATTACTGAGGTAAGGGCAGCGTCCACAACACCACCATAGGTGCAGCCGTGGAAATCAACAGAAACAAGTGGTTCTTCAGTATAGCCGAAGTTTTCAGCCATAGCACCATTTGCAGCAGCTTTAAATGCGGCATTTAACTCTGCAGCTGTGGCATTTTTTGATAAAGTACAACTAAAATCTACTAAACTAACATTTGGTGTTGGAACTCTGATGGCCATACCGTCAACTTTACCCTTGAGTTTTGGATAAACTAAACCAAGAGCTCTGGCAGCCCCTGTGGTGGTTGGAATCATGGAAACAGCGCAGGCTCTGGCTCTTCTTAAATCTTTGTGTGTTCCGTCCAAAATTCTTTGACTCATGGTATAGGAGTGAATAGTTGTCATTAGTCCTTTTTCAATTCCAAAGGCTTCATCTAAGACTTTTGCCGCGGGAGCTAGGCAATTGGTTGTGCAGGAGGCTGCTGAAAGAACTTGGTGAGCTTTTGCATCATAGTCTTTATCATTTACGCCCATAACAACTGTAATATCTGCCTCAGCTGTTGGAGCACTAACGATTACTTTTTTTGCACCAGCCTTAATATGCCCCATGGCATCTTCTTTATTTTTTAGCTTTCCTGTTGTTTCAACAACCAAGTCAATGCCCATTTCTCCCCACTTCCATTCACCAAGGGGATCTCGGCTAATTTTTACCAATTTTCCATTAACCATCATTCCTTCTGAATGGGCTTTTACTTCATAAGGGAAAGTTCTATGGGTTGAATCATATTTTAATAAATGTGCTAAAGTTGCATTATCACCTCTGGCATTGACTACTGCAACTTCAATATCGCCTGAACTTGCTAACAATCTGGTTAAATAACGCCCAATACGTCCAAAACCATTAATTGCAATTTTTTGAACTGCCATTCTTATCTCCTTTTATTAGGTTATATTTTATTGGAACAGCCTAAAACATTTTTAATTTTGTGTTGCACCATTGTGCGCACAGCTTCTCTGGCAGGTTTTAAGTAAGAACGAGGATCAAATTCCTCTGGTGTTTCGGCAAACTGGCGACGAATGTAGGCTGTCATAGCCAAGCGAATATCAGAGTCAATATTTATCTTACATACTCCGGATTTTGCGGCTTTGCGTAGCATATCTTCAGGAACACCTTTGGCAGAACCAAGTTTTCCACCATATTTATTAGCCATTTCCACAAATTCCTGTGGCACACTGGAAGCTCCGTGAAGCACTAAAGGATATTTTGGCAAAAGGGAGGAAATCTTGTCTAGACGTTCAAAGTCCAGTGAAGCATCGCCTTTAAATTTATAAGCTCCATGGCTTGTGCCTATGGCAATAGCAAGTGAATCACAAGAAGTTCTTTGAACAAATTCAACAGCCTGATCAGGATCTGTATAAACGCTTACATCACTTGAAACGTGTTCTTCAACTCCGGCTAGCTTTCCAAGCTCTGCTTCAACCCAAACACCTTTATCATGGGCATATTCAACCACTTTTTTTGTAATGGCAATATTTTCTTCAAATGATAAGTGTGAGCCATCAATCATTACAGAAGTAAAACCGCCGTCAATACAAGCTTTACAAATATCAAAATCCGCACCGTGGTCTAAATGAACAACTACAGGTAAATCGCTTTCAATAAGGGCGGCCTCAACCAATTTCATAATATAGGTTTGTCCGGCATACTTGCGTGCTCCGGCAGAAACCTGCAAAATAACCGGAGCTTTTTCTTCACTGGCAGCCTGTATAATACCCTGAATTATCTCCATATTGTTTACATTAAATGCACCTATGGCATATTCTTGTTCATAGGCTTTTACAAACATTTCTTTAGGTCCGATTAAAGGCATAGCTTCCTCCAAGCTGAATTTATTTAAAAGCTATTTCATAATAATTTTTAGTAAGATGAGCAAAGTTTTAATTTTTGCTAAATGCTTTACAAAAAATAATTATATGGAGCTTTCTTGTTAAAGAAAGCATAATCCAATTTTAAAATAATGGCAATAAGTACATAATAAAAAGCAAAAATATAAAATTTTAGAAAGAAATTTTAAATGAAGATAGTTTATGATAAAAAACCATAAAAACAATTTTTTTAGATGGACAGACTGATTTCGAGTGTCATTTTGTGCTAGCCATAAGTGAAATTTGGCCTTTGTTCCCATGTAATAGAATCAATACTATTTTTTAGTAAGGACTGATTATATTTTATTATCTATTTTTTTTTATTTCTTTTTTTTACAATAACAATTTTTTAAACATTTAAAATTTAGATAGTTGTGTAAAAAAATAAGTGAAATTTCATGTAAGATATTTAATTATTTAACAATTTTTATTCTAAAACTTGACAATATTTGTTATTTGTGCAATAAAAAAATATGTATTTTATAGCTTTTGCGATATTGAGTTAGGCTATGGTTTAATTTTTTTAAAAAAGGGTAAGCTTTATGCAAAATAGGAAAAATATATTGAGGAAATTTACGGTTGAAAGCAAGAAGAAGTATTTGCCGCATAATTATTCAAACTCAAAAAATTTTTATTTAAATGGTAGAAAGAAAAGAAAAAGGCATAATATAATAACTCTTGGTTATCCATTATTTAATATGGGATTACCACTGCAATCACCTGAAATATTAAAGGTTTATACTAAGGGTTTGAAACAGTTGTCCAGTAATAAGCAAGAGCATGGAAGTGGCAATATTAGGCAGAAAAAAAACTCAAAGCATATAGAAATAATGCAAGAAAAATATAAAGAAATTAATTCTGTAAACTCAGAAGTGTTCAAAAAATATAGCCTTAGCAAAAGGCCTGAATTATCGAATAAACAGTTAGTATATTTAGATGATTATAATTCATCAACAAAAAATGAGAATAGAGGAAAAAACACTGTTTGGTATGTTGCTATTGCACCTGTTCATCTTAGAGGACTTGAAACCATTGGAAGGGTTTTTGGCAAAAGCAAGAATACTGTAAAAGATTGGTGCAATTGTGGTGCTCCCATCGCTTATGACGGGAGTTCCTATTGTGCTGAATATATAACCTTATTTACATGGTATTTGGATTATTATAGAGTTAAATCATTGGAGTAATATAATCATTGAAAATTAAAAAAGGCAGAGCTGTAATTAGTCCATGCTGAAAATTCTTTTTTTGCACCAAACTTTTGCAAGAAAATTGCTTGTTTCAAGCTTATTTCTTGCAAAAGTTTTAGCCTTATTTTAATAAAAAACTTTTTATTTATAGATAGTTATTATATTTTTCAGAACCGACTACTTAGTCCGCGCTGAAAAATACAATTTTTATCTTTACACAATGGCTTCTGCTTTATTTTTGAGCAAAATTTGATTTTTTGGTGTAAATTCAAAGTCCAAATGCTCAGCCTCTGGGCTTTTGGCAATAACTTTTGCTATACCACCTTTTGCTAATTTACCAAAGAGCACTTCTTTGGCTAAATTATCTTCAAGCTCAATTCTGATTAACCTTTGTAAAGGTCGAGCTCCAAGCTTTGGATCATAACCTTTTTTAGCTAACCAAGTTTTTGCTGTATTTGTAAGCTCAAGTTCCACATTTTTAGCTTTAAGTCCTGCAAATAATTCCTGTGTAACCTTCTCAACAATAGGTAACATTTGCTCTTCTTCAAGAGCCAAAAAGCCAATAATGGCATCAAGTCTATTTCTGAACTCAGGTGTAAAAGTTTCTTCAACTGCCTTTATGCTTCTATTGAAAGCCTTTCCACTGTCTTTATCTAAAAAGCCCATGGGGCTTTTTTCCATTTCTCTTGCTCCTGCATTTGTAGTCATAATAATGGTAATATGTTTAAAATCGGCTTTTTTACCATTATTGTCAGTTAAGGTTGCATAATCCATAACTTGTAAAAGTATATTATAAATGTCAGGGTGAGCTTTTTCAATTTCATCAAATAATAGTACAGCGTGAGGATTTTGACGCACAGCTTCAGTTAGTAAGCCACTTTGCTCAAAACCAACATAGCCAGGAGGAGAGCCAATAAGCCTTGAAACTGCGTGCTTTTCCATGTATTCGCTCATGTCAAAGCGTAAAAAAGGAACTTGTAAAATATTGGCCAAGGTTTTGGCAAGTTCAGTTTTACCAACTCCTGTTGGGCCATGGAATAAGAATGAAGCCTCAGGACGATTTTCTTTGCCAAGTCCTGCTTTTGAACGCCATATAGCACTAGCAACAGTTTCCACAGCGCTGTCTTGTCCAAAAATCTTATTTTGCAAATCTTTTTTCAAATTGCGTAAACGTGATTTTTCATTATTACTAATACTTGCAACAGGTATATTGGCCATGGACGCCACGGTTTTCTTAATATCGCTTACCGTAATTGTTGGGCGATAGATTTTTTTAGTTCTGGCTTTAGAATATCTTTTCGGCTCTTCATGGTTAAGTTCTGATTTTGCCTTTATTTTTTCCATTATCTCAGGGTTTAGTTTAACTGAGGCTGCCACCTCATCTAAAATATCAATGGCTTTGTCCGGAAGTAACCTATCTTGCATATAGCGAACTGAAAAGTCAATGGTTGCTTCAAGAGCTTCTTTACTAAATTGTACTTTATGAAAATCCTCATAATATTTTTGCAAGCCCTGGAGTATTTTTAAGCAGTCTTCAGCTGAAGGTTCTTTTATTTCAATACGTTGAAAACGTCTGGCCAAGGCTCTATCTTTTTCAAAATGGGTTCTAAACTCTTCATGGGTTGTTGAACCAATACAACGAACTTCACCTGAGGCTAAAATTGGCTTGAGTAAGTTTGAAGCGTCCATAGAACCACCGCTTGTGGCTCCTGCTCCTACTATGGTGTGTATTTCATCAATTACTAAAATTGCCTTGGGTATTTCTTTTAGCTCTTTGATTACGGCCTTTATTCTATTTTCAAAATCTCCGCGGTAGCGTGCTCCGGCCAAAAGTGCTCCCATGTCCAAGGTAAAAATTCTAGTATGTAAAAATGGCTCTGGAACATCTTCATTAACAATGGCAAGAGCAAGACCTTCGGCAATGGCAGTTTTACCTGTTCCTGGGTCACCGACTAAAAGAGGATTATTTTTTTTGCGCCTGGAAAGAATTTCAAGAGTTCTATGTAGCTCAGCCTTCCTTCCAATGATAGGATCAATTTGTCCTTTTTTAGCTTTTTCTATTAAGTCAATGGTATAGGCCATTAAGGCATTCTCTTCCTCTTGTTCAGGGCTTTCTTCTTTGCCTTCTTGCTGTTTGAATAAAATCCTACGTTCAACTTGTTGCTTATGACCTTTATGGATTGCCTTGGTAAGCTCTTCAATATCCTCCGGTGAAGTTATTTGTGACATATCGCTAATTACTATTGTGTCATTGTGTTGAAATGGAGGTTGGGGAATTTCAGTTGCAAGAAATTGCTCTAAAGTTTCTAAGCTAAGCCCTTGTTGCTTTAAAAAGTAGGTTGCCCAACAGTCTTCTTCTTCAAATAAAGAAACTAAAATATCGCCAACTTCAGCTTGCCCCTCATCTTTTAGTTGAGCATATTTTAATGTGCGCTCAATTACTCGTGAAACAGCAGGGCTTTGCTGAATGTCTTCACGCTCACCATTTAGCTTATTGCTTGGCACGTTTTCAGTTAAATACTGTTCAAGTTGTTTTCTTAGATAATTTATATTTATTCCACAAGCACTTAAAATACGCTTACCATTACGCTCAAAAGTAATTGCTAACAAAAGATGTTCCAATACCATTAAATCATGGTTGCGGTTGCGCATTTGTAAGACAGATAAAGCAAGTGCCTGCATAAGTGTTCTGCCCATATTTATACCTTTATTTCCTTATTCAAGAGCTTTGTACAATAAATGCACAAAGGTTTTTATTCTTTTTCCATATTACATTGTAAGGGGAAGCCTTCTTGGCGAGCTAAATGCAAAGTTTTTGTGGTGCGAAATTCAGCAATTTCTTTTGGGTACACTCCACAAACTCCGATGCCTTCTTCGTGCACCATCAGCATTATTTTAGTGGCTTCACCTTCTGTTTTATCAAAAATATTTATTAAAATATTTACTACAAAATCCATGGTGGTTACATCATCATTGTGTAAAACAACTTTGTATAAACTTGGTGGTTTTATTTTTTGCTCAACAATTGTTTCATGTTCTACTTGATGGTTTATTATTCTACTCATATATAAATCTCACAATTTCTTTAGGTTTGCATAAGACAAGATTATAGCTTTTATCTTTTGCTTTCACAACAAAATAAATATTAGTAATTCCAAGGTGATAAAACTATAATTTTTTATAAAGCCTTTATAAAAAAAAATCTCAGATTTTTTAAATTGTATTTTTCTATGAGAAACTTTGTCAAAAAAAATATGCTAAGCTCTCTAACAAAGATAAAATTAATCACTATTTTAAAACTTGCAAGGAAAATTTTTTTATTTTTTTCCTAAATAGTTCACGCTGAAAAACACAATTTTTGTGTTTTTCAGTAAAGGCACGTTGCCTTCAAGTGCCACGCTGTGGACGCCACAAGTGAATTGTGGCTCACTTTACGGCACGCAAAGCTGACGCTTTAGCTTACAGCTTTGATTAGTCTCTGCTGAAAATTATTTTTTTGCACTAAACTTTTGCAAGTAAATTGCACGTTCCGTGCTTATTTCTTGCAAAAGTTTTAGACTTATTTTAATAAAAAACTTTTTATCTATATATAGTTATTATGTTTTTCAGCATCGACTAAATATTTTTGAGTATTTAGTAAGTTATAAAATTTCTAAAAAAAATCTAAAAATACTTTATATAAAATCACAATTTACTTTAGATAAAATTATTATAACATTTTATTTTTATTTATGATATTAACTTATTAACTTCAATTTTTGGCACATTAAATGCAGTAGTTTTTTTGTCGTATTTTAAGCGGAAAAATTTTCCCAAATTTATATCTTCGATATTGAGATGTATTTGGAGCTTATTTAAAATGTTTTGCACAAAGGTTAATGGGTGATTTGAATGAAACATCATATTAAAAATTATATAGCTATATTAAGTTGCACAATATTTGTATTCTTTTGTATTCTTTTTTTGGGAATGAATAGCATTGCCTTAGCTATGCCGTCAAATGTACTTGATAAGTATAATGCACTTAAGGTTGAGCTTAACTCATTATTGAAAAATGAAAATAAAGCTAAATTGCGTCACAATTGGATAAAATTATCCGATGGTTTTTATAATATTTATATAAATAATGTTAATTGGATTAACCGCCCTGCTGCTTTATTTAGATCTGCAAAAGCTGTGGAAGAAATGGCTTATCGCTCCTATGTGAGAGAAGATGCACTACTTGCCGTCTCACGCTATGAAGCTCTTGAAAAGAAATTTCCTACAAACCCCTTGGCTGATGATGCTCTTTATCAAGCTGCCGGAATTTATAGTGAGTTATTACAAGACAATTCCAAAGCCATTGCCCATCTACAAAAAATTCAAAAAAAATATCCGAAAAGTGATAGCCTTGTAAAGTCAAATAATTATTTGGCTAAAATAAATGGAAATGCTGTGGCCTCCTTAGCTCCAAGTCCCATTGTTCGCCCAAATAGTGCAAAGAATGGTTTAACTAATATATCCACAAAGCTAAATAGTGGAGTAGTAAAAATTGTTCTATCATCTGAAAATGTGTTGTCTTGGAGGGCTAAATATTCTTTAATAAATGGGAATGAACCTGCAATTGTGGTTACTTTAAACGGAACAAAACCAAATGAAAAAATAAGCTTAATACAAGAATTTGAGAGGGTAGGAATTTTATCTTCTTATCAAATAAATTTCAATCCTGTAACAGCACAAACAGTTATAATTCTAAAGTTTAGTGATTTACTTCGTTATGCAGTTACATCTGAACGTGAGCCTGCCAAACTAATTATTGAAGCACCTAACCTTAGTGCCCGACTAAAGGGGGCATTAACAGTAAAAAAAGTACATAATGATCAGAAAAAGCAAGCAGTGAGTAAAAAACAAAACTATGCAAAGTCCTCCGCTAAACTCAGCCAATACTTTTCCAATAAAAACCTCTCAAAAATTAAAACTATTGTAATAGATCCAGGGCATGGGGGGAAAGATCCAGGGGCAATCTATAATGGAATTACCGAAAAAGTTATTAATCTTGATATTTCAAAAAGACTAGCCAGAGTATTAAAAAGTGCAGGTTATACAGTTTACCTCACCAGAACAACAGATAAATTTATTGACTTAGATGAACGCTCCAGAATTGCCAATGCCCATAAGGCAGATTTATTTATTTCAGTTCATGCCAATGCTAACCCAAGAAAATATATTAATGGTTTTGAAACTTATATATTACCACTTAGAGATAAAAAATCTATTCAACATAAAATGCTTGAAAAAATTGGCCTTAACTACCAAAAATTAAATCAAAATGAAAAATCAAATTTAAACAAATTTTTGTTGAATTATATAAAAGAATCAAGAATGTTAGCCTCAATGATTCAAAAAAATGCCCTGAGAAGAACTGCTAAAACCGGCTATAAAGTTTATGATGGTGGCATAAGGGAAGAACCTTTTACGGTTTTAATTGGTCCGTCTATGCCCAGTGTATTGGTTGAAGTTGGTTATAGTTCAAACCCTACAGAGGCCAAAAGGTTGCGTTCAAGCAAATATAAGGATAGCTTGGCCGAGGGAATTGCCAATGGATTACATCAATACGCAGGTTCAAGCTTACAGGCCAAAAAATAAAATATTTTAGTGAAAATACTCTAATAAAAAAGTCGCCCAATGGGCGATTTTTTTATTGAAAAAAAATATGACATTTATATCCAAAAAAAATTCAATTTAAAATTTAAAATTAGAAAAATTATTAATAAAATTTTTATATAATTGAAATTATTGATAAAATAATAATTGACAAGTAAATGAAATTGAGTATAATTTTCAATGTCAGCAATTACTGGCGAGTTTATTTATAAGGATTTATTTGGTTTAGAGAAGTATATGCAATTAGTTGAAAAAAGCCCTGTGAAAGTATTCAGAACTTTAGCAAATTTATTTAAATCAAAAGAAGAGAAAATAATGAATATTAATACCAATAACCTGACAGAAGCCGAATTGAAAAAAGAGTATATTATTAAAGGAATAAATACTGATGATGAAGAGATAAAGAACTTCTTGTTTTCCTTAGGTTGTTATGAAGGGCAAAAAATTATTATTGTTTCAAAACTGCACAAAAATTATATTGTTTTAGTAAAAGACGCTAGATATAGTATTGATGAAGAATTAGCTAGCGCAATTTCCATATAAAAAATAGATAATATATAAAATATTAACAATTTAGAGGAGTAATGATGAAGATTGCACTGACAGGAAATCCCAATAGTGGGAAAACCACATTATTTAACGCCATCACAGGTAAAATTGAAAAAGTTGGCAACTGGGCAGGAGTAACTGTTGAAAAAAAGGAAGGTAAAATTAAAGAAAGCTTGTATGCTGGCAGTGAAAATCTAATCGCTGTTGATTTACCGGGCGCTTATTCTATGTCTCCCTTTACTTCAGAAGAAAATATCACTAAGAAATTTGTGCAAACTGAAAATCCTGATGTAATTATTAATATTATTGATGCTACAAACCTTAGCAGAACATTATTCTTTACAACTCAATTACTTGAAGTTGGAATTCCGGTTGTGGTCGCCTTGAATAAATCTGATTTAAGTTCAAAAAAAGGCATTAAAATAGATGTTGAAAAACTTTCTACAGCTCTTGGTTGCCCAGTGGTTGAAACCACTTCAACTGCAAGTGATAATAACGGATTAAAAGAACTAATAAATATTGTGGCTTTGCAAAAAGGCAAAGAGCAAATTGCTCCATTTAATCAAGGAAGTATTGATTTATCCAATGAAGAAGCAGTTAAAGCTTCTGATATAAAACGCTATGAGTTTGTTTCAAACTTGGTAAGTGAAGTTGAAAATCGCAAGACAAGTAGTAGTGAACAAACCATGCACGATGTAGCCGATAGAATTTTCGCCCATCAATGGCTTGGTATACCAATTTTTGCCCTTGTGATGTGGGCTGTTTTCTACATTTCTCAAACAACTTTGGGAACAATGATTGCTGACTACTTGGTGGGATATATAGACGCATTTTATGAATGGTCAGCTGTTCAGCTTGGAGAAGATGTTTCACCCTTACTTAGTTCACTTCTTCTTGATGGTATAATTGGTGGTGTTGGTGCTGTGCTTGGCTTCTTACCTCTAATTATGGTTATGTTCTTCCTTCTTGCCTTACTTGAAGATTGTGGTTATCTAGCCAGAGTTGCTGTAGTAATGGATAGATTTTTAAAGGGTGTTGGGCTTTCAGGAAAATCAATTATTCCTATGGTAATTGGAACAGGTTGTGCAATTCCTGGGGTTATGGCTACCAGAACCATTAGGAATGAGCGTCAGAGAAGAACCACAGCTATGCTTACACCATTTATGCCTTGTGGAGCAAAACTTCCAGTTATTGCTCTGTTTGCCGGTGTATTCTTTGCAGATGCACCATGGGTTGGAACTTTAATGTATTTTACAGGAATTGGCCTGATTATTTTTAGTGCCTTTTTCATTATGAGAGTAACCGGCGAAAAATATGCCCGTACTTTCTTTATTATGGAATTGCCAGAATATCAAATCCCCAGTATTACAAGAGCGACCCTTTCAATGCTTTCTCGCGGTAAAGCATTTATTATAAAAGCTGCAACAATTATCTTAATTTGTAATGCAGCTGTACAAATAATGCAAACCTTTGATTGGAGCTTTAACGTAGTGGCAGAAGGAATGGAGGGAACAAGTATTTTAGCCTCTATTGCCAGTCCTTTTGCTGTACTTCTTGTCCCCTTAGGTTTTGGAGCATGGCAATTGGCAGCTGCAGCAGTTACCGGATTTATTGCTAAAGAAAATGTAGTTGGAACTCTAGCTGTTGTTTATGGCATTACAAACTTTATTGACACAGACGAACTTGCCCTTGTTAGCGGTGCATCTTCAGTAGCTGAAATCATGGGATTAACCTCTGTGGCGGCTTTAGCTTACCTTATGTTTAACCTATTTACTCCACCTTGCTTTGCTGCAATTGGTGCTATGAATGCAGAAATGGAAAATAGAAAATGGCTCTTTGCCGGCATAGGTTTACAATTTGCTGTTGGCTTTGTAGTTGCATTTATAGTTTATCA
>CAYJHF010000061.1:0-12580 GCA_964369905.1 uncultured Mailhella sp.
TAAAAACAAAATAAGTTAGTTTAGGCTAAAATATAATAAAAAATCCGCAAGAAAATCGCTTGTTCCAAGCTTATTTCTTGCAGATTTTTTAGTGTTATTTGGTAAGAATATTCTTTGCTAACAGATAGTTATTATTTTCAGCATCACGTCAATCTGGTTGTGTGAATAATTCCTAATAAAAACTCATTTTTTTAATTATCAAAAAATTTCAGACTACATTTTAAATGATAACCTATTTGAAAATAACAGTTTTAAATTCCCCTCTGTGGAGGGGTGGCGACGCAGTCGACGGGGTGGTTCTTTCAATTTGCTGGATTTGGCTATAAACTGGATTGACGTGTTTCAGCATCGACTAATTTATATGGCAAACATTATCTGCGTGTTTTAAGTTTATACCCTCAATATAAAAATAAATTTGTTCAGCAAAGTTAACTGAACGTCTCCAAATGCGTGTTATGGAGTGCACAACAAGAATTAGGTGGAAAACCAGGGGAGAGTTTAGTTTAAAACCCTCATCAGCAAGGCTTCCCATAATATGCTGTAGAAGTCTAACTTCCTCTTGTAAAGCATCAGCATCACCTTGGCTTAACTCTTTAGCCTTTTCTGTGTCATTATTGCGAAAAGCTGTAATGGTTTCTTCAACAACCTCCCTCGCTTTTCTGAGAAATTCTATGACTTCATCAGCAAAAGGGCTATAATCCACATCAGACATTAAAGTGGCGTGTTCTGCAATACTAACTGCTTCGTCGCAAATTCTTTCAAGATCTGTTGCAATACGAAGTGAACTAATCACAAAACGCAAATCAGAGGCCACAGGCTGATTTCTAACCAAAATGAGCAAAGCTCTTTCATCAATTTCATTTTCAAGGGCATTTATAACACAATCACCCTCAATAACTGCCGTGGCTTTACCTATGTCCTTGTTTGCCAAAGCTTGTGAAGTATTTTCCAGGGCTATGGACGTGGCTGCGCACATTACTAAAAGTCTTGTTCTTAGTGTAACTAACATTTCTTGTAATCTAATATCTTCTCTTGACATATTAACCGAACCTTCCTGTTATATAATCTTCTGTTTGTTTATTTGCCGGCCTTGAAAAAATCTTTTCTGTTTCATCAAACTCCACAACTTTTCCCATATAGAAAAAGGCTGTGTGATCGGAAACTCTGGCTGCTTGTTGCATATTGTGAGTTACAATAATAATTGTAAGCTCATTTTTTAGTTCATGTATGCTTCCTTCGATTTTTTGCGTAGCAATGGGATCAAGGGCACTGGCAGGTTCGTCCATTAATAATACTTCCGGTTCAACAGCCAAGGCTCTGGCAATACAAAGTCTTTGTTGTTGCCCACCGGAAAGCCCAAGGGCTGATTCATGTAAGCGATCCTTTACCTCATCAAAAATAGCTGCCCTGCGCAAAGTTTTTTCAACCCGTTCCGCTATGTCACTTTCATTTTTATTACCATTTACTCTAAGGCCATAGGCAACATTTTCAAAAATAGTTTTTGGAAAAGGATTTGGTTTTTGAAAAACCATACCAACTCTTCTTCTAAGGGAAACAATATCCATTTGGGGGGCATAAATATTTTCATCATCAAGTAGAATATTACCTTCTACTCTTGCAATGGAAATCAAATCATTCATACGATTTAAACAGCGCAAAAATGTACTTTTACCACAGCCTGAAGGCCCAATTAAAGCTGTAACATTATTTTGTAAAAAACTAAGATTTATGTCATGTAAAACTTGATTACTTCCATAAAAAAAGTTTACATTTTTGGTTTTAAATTTACTCATTATTTTCACCATAATTTAAATTATTTTCAGTTTTTGTTTCTGCTAAAAAAAGTGTAAAGATAAATGAAGTTACACCATAGCCATCACACTTAATACTTTCTGCTTTAATGCTTCCACCGTGCCTATCAATAATATGCTTACAAATGGCCAAGCCAAGACCGGTTGAGGCTGAACCTCCGTTGTTGATTGTAGAACGATCTTTTTCAACCCTGTAAAATCTTTCAAAAATTCTTTCAATATGTTCAGGTGAAATATAAACACCTCTATTTTCTACAGTAAATACGCAAAAATTATTTTCTTTTTTGGCATATATTCTAATATCACTCTCAGGCAAAGCATAGCGACAAGCATTTTCCAATAAATTTCTAAATACTCGCTCAATTTGGGTTTTTTCTGCCAAAACCATAAGTTCTTCATCTATATTGACTATAAGGTGTAAATTATTGTTTTGAGCCATGCGACTACAAAATACAATGGCAGTATTTAGAGCTTTTAGGGCACTAACTTGGCTTAGCATAAAATTCTCATTGGGATTTTCAATTCTGGCTAAAGCAAGTAAATCCTCAATCATGGTATGTAAATAAGAACCGTGCTTATGAATAATTTGTGCAAACCGTCTGGATTTTTCAGGTAATTCCACCATATTTTCAATGGTTTCCGCATATCCTTGAATGGCGGTTAGCGGTGTTCTTAGCTCGTGGGAAACATTGGCTACAAAGTCCTTTCTAACAGCTTCAAGGCGAACCAAATCACTTACTTCATGTAAAACAATAACTAAAGCCATATTATCCGTGAAGTTTTGTGGTTTGGCTAAGGTAAGAGCAAAGTGCCTGTTTTGGAAAAGCTCTATTTCCAAATAGCATGAATTTTCAATGTCTTGCTCTTGGTTTTGTCTTATATTGTTCAAATTCAACATTCTATCAACATTATTTTGTAAAATAGGTGAGGCAATACACTCAATAACCGGAATTTTCAATTCATTTGGAATGGAATCAAGATTAGGAAGATTTGGACACAAGGCCCTAAGAGCTCTATTGCTATGTTTTACAAAGCCTTGATTGTCAAGGAGCAATATGCCATCATTCATTGTGTCAAAAATTACTTCAAGTTGTAAAGATTGTTCTTTGGTGATGGCCAATTGCTTTTGAATATTTCTGGCCATGCGGTTTACAGCTTTGGCAAGGCCGGTAAACTCTTGTCCCGGAATATGGTGTAAACGGCTTTCATACTTACCTAGAGAAATGGCTTGTACCACATCAACCATATTTTTAAGCTGGTTTTTTATGCGATAGGAAAACCACAGGGCAAGCAAAAGAGAAGCAACCAAACCAACTAGGAATATAATAAAAATTGATCTTCTATCTTGAGCTTGTTGGGCTGCAAACTCAGTTTTTGGAAAGGCTAAACGCAAAATATAGTTATTTCCCAATCTTTCCGCCACATAAATAAAGTCTACATTCAAAGTATTACTGTGTCTTAAGGACTTTCCTTTACCACTTACTATGGCTTCTTTAACTTCCATGCGATCTAAATGATTGTCCATGGCTTCAATATCTTTAGAGTTTACCCCAGTATCATATAATACTTCGCCGTCATTTCTAATTAAAGTTAATCTCAAGTTTTGAGCTGCAAGCATATCTTCAAGCTTTCTGGATTTAGTGTGGCTCAATGTGACATTATTATCAAAATCAAAAAATAAACTAATAAGTTCTAACTTTTCAAAAGCTTTATTTTCAATATTTTTTAAAAGATTTTCTTCCATGCTTGTGGAAAAATAATAGGCAGGAACTGCAATAGCTGTGGCAATTACTGCCGATAAACTTAAAAAAAATCTAATAAAAAATGATGTTCTGTTTAACATAACTCAACCTTAATTTCTCAATTATTTAATTCTATAGCCAAGTCCACGCACGGTTTCAAGCATATTATCAAGCTTCTCAAGCTTTTGTCTAAGCCTTCTTACATGAGTGTCAACTGTTCGATTATAACCGTCAAACTGATAACCCCAAACAGTTTCCAAAAGTTGCTCTCTACTTCTCACAAAGCCTGCATGGCGGAGTAAATCTTCAAGCAAACGGAACTCTGTAAGCGTTACAGCAATTTCTTTTTCATCTATAAAAACTTTATGCGTGCTTTTATCAAGTGTGAGGCCACCCCTTTTATATAAGGTTTCTTCACTTATTGTTTGAGCTGGGGAAACATTTCCTCGGCGAAACACATTCTTTATTCTCAGCATAAGTTCTCTAATGCTAAAAGGCTTTATGACATAATCTTCTGCTCCTAATTCTAAACCGACAACCCTGTCTAATTCTTCACCTTTAGCCGTTAAAAAAATGGTTGGAATTGTGGCTTGCCTATTATATTCTTTAAAAGCAGTCAATCCGTCCATTTCAGGCATCATCACGTCCAGTAAAATTAAATCCGGCTTTTTTTGTTTGATTTTTTCAAGACAAACTAAGCCATTTTCAGCTTCTTCAGTGTGATAGCCTTCACGCACCAAATTAAAAACCAGCATTTCTCGAATATCGCTGTCATCTTCAACCACTAAAATATTTTTACTGCTCATATTAGATCCATGTTTTTAGTTTGAAAAAAAGTATACGGTAATTATGTCAAGAACAAGAAGAAAATGTGACAATTTTGTTACAAAATAAAATACAATTGTTACAGAAAATATAACAAAATTATTCACAAAAATAAAGTTTTTTCGTAACAAAACTTTAAGCTTGTTGTAACAAGTTTGTCACAATGCCCTTGCATATTGCTTTTTAGTAAATACCTGTGCGGTGTTTACTTGTCTGGTTTGGCTTAGCCTTGGTTAAGTCAGTCAATTATAAATTGACGCAAGGTTTAACTTTTAAATAATAGGAAATGTTATGAGGATTTCAAAAATTCTTTCCACTGTGGTTTTAGGTGCTTCACTTATTTTTAGTTCACAAGCTATGGCTGCCGAACAAATTGTTGTTAATGGTTCAACTACAGTGCTTCCGGTTATGCAAAAAGCCGCTGAAGCTTATATGGCTGCTAACCCAAATATTCAAATCGCAATTTCCGGTGGCGGTTCAGGTAATGGAATTAAGGCTTTGATAGATAGTCTTTGCGATATTGCCATGTCCTCCAGAGATATTAAAGAGAGTGAAGTTAAGCTTGCTCAAAAAAATGGAGTTGAACCACAACGTATTGCAGTAGCTATTGATGCGCTCGTGCCGGTTGTAAATCCTGCCAATATGATTAAAGAGCTTAGCTCAGCACAGCTAAAAGATATTTTCAATGGTAAAATTACCAATTGGGAAGAAGTTGGTGGTAAAGATGCTCCCATTGTTGTTATTTCCAGAGATACTTCTTCCGGAACCTATGAAACTTGGAGTGAAAAAATTCTTAAAAAAGATCGCGTAACTCCCAGAGCTCTTTTGCAAGCCTCAAATGGGGCAGTAGCCCAAGCTGTTAGCTCAAATCCAAATGCCATTGGCTATGTTGGTTTTGGCTATCTAAATAGCAGTATTAAAGCATTAATGGTAAACGGTGTAAGCGCTTCACAACAATCTGCCCTTGATGGTTCATGGAGTATTGCTCGTGAGCTTTATGTATTTACCGGTGAAGATGTTAAACCTGAAATCAAAGACTTTATTGCTTACTTAATCCACCCTGAAAAAGGACAAAAAGCAGTGGAAGAAGTTGGCTTTATTAAATTACAAAAATAATTTTAGTATATTACTCATTTGAAGAGAGTTTTGCTTAGGGAGAAAGCTTTTGGAACAAAAAGTTTTCTCCCTTCCAAAGTTAGAGCATTTTTAAAAAATCTCAATTGCGAAATGCTCTAAGAGCACTCTGTGTAATTATCTTTTAGAAAGCCTACACAATGAATTGTGCAGTGGTTTCATTAAATAAAAAGGAAAATCAATGTTAAGTTCAGGACTAAAAGAAAAACTGATGGGGCGCTTCTTAGCTCTTGTTGCCAGCACAAGCTTTTTTGCTTTGGCCGGCATTATGTTTTTTTTGTTCCATGAAGGTTTGCCAATTTTTGAAGTATATCCATTTTGGGATTTTTTATTTGGGGTGCATTGGTATCCAACCGAAGAACCACCAACCTTAGGAGTTTTTCCTCTAATAATTGGCTCACTCTGTGTAACAATGCTTGCCTCACTCATGGCTATACCTCTTGGTGTGCTTACAGCAATCTACTTGGCTGAATTGGCTTCTTTCAATGTTCGCCGTGTAATAAAGCCTATTTTGGAGCTACTCGCTGCCCTACCTTCTGTTGTAATAGGATTTTTTGGCATGGTGATTGTAGCTCCGTTTTTACAAAATAGTTTTGGCATAGCCACAGGGTTAAATTTGTTCAATGCCTCATTAATGCTTGCTTTTATGAGTGTGCCAACCATTGCCTCCATTGCCGAAGACGCCTTATACTCCGTTCCAAACTCCCTTAGAGAAGCCTCATTTGCTCTTGGTGCAACTCACCTTGAAAGCATTAATAAGGTTATTGTGCCTGCGGCCATGTCCGGCATTGGCACAGCCTGTATTTTAGGAATGTCACGCAGTATTGGTGAAACCATGGTGGTGTTAATGGTGGCAGGTGGAGCTCCAATTCTCCCCACATCAATTTTTGATCCTGTTCGCCCTATGCCTTCTTCTATTGCGGCTGAAATGGCTGAAGCTCCTTTTAGAGGTGAGCATTATTATGCCCTGTTTGCAGTTGGTATTTTGCTATTTTTATTCACATTTTGCTTTAATTTGATTGCTCATTATATTACTGAGAAACATAAACAAATAGGATCTTCTGATTTATAGTAATTTCAGTTGAAACTACTATCATGAATTTATACCTAGACGATGGAATTAATATGAATGATTTTAATAAAAAACGCAGACTTAAAGAAAAAATAATTTTTGGAGTTTTTAAGGGTGCTGCTGGCATAAATCTAATTGCTCTCTTTGGAATTATTGGCTTCTTGGGCTATAATGGGCTAGAGGGGCTTTCATGGGAATTTATTACAGAAGCCCCCAGAAATATGATGACTGAAGGCGGTATTTTGCCCTGTATCTTGGGAACACTTTATCTTGCCTTTGGTTCATTATTAATTTCTTTTCCCCTTGGTGTTGCAAGTGCCATTTATTTGCATGAATATGCAGGTAATACTAAATTTGCAAAATATATTAGAATTGGTGTAAACAACTTATCAGGCGTTCCCTCAGTGGTTTTTGGACTTTTTGGTTTAGCTTTTTTTGTAACAGCTCTTGGGCTTGGGGTAAGCGTACTTTCAGGAATTTTAACCTTAGGAATTCTAACCTTACCTGTAATCATCGGAACTAGCGAAGAAGCCTTAAAAACTGTCCCTGATTCATGGCGACAAGCCTCCCTAGCCCTTGGAGCAGGGAAATGGCAGGGTATTGTAAGAGTTGTTTTGCCGGCAGCTTTCCCCGGAATGCTCACAGGTGCAATCTTAGCCATTGCCAGAGCTGCCGGAGAAACAGCCGCTATTATGTTCACTGCCGCCGTTTTTTACACCCCAAAAGGAACTGACTCTATTTTTGATGCTGTTATGGCTTTGCCATATCATATGTATGTGCTGGCCACTGCCGGTGTGGACATAGACAAAACTCGGCCATTACAGTATGCAACGGCTCTTGTTTTGATTTTATTAGTGCTAAGCATGAATATTATAGCCATATTAATCAGAGATAGAATGCAGAAAAAGGCTAAAAGGTAATTTTTTTATTTTTTAGTGGCCAAGGTTTTTCCAAGTCCAAAAGCCTTGGCTTTAAAATCGCCAAGCCCCCAATATTCTTTTAGCATAGGGATATAACAAATCATTTCTAAAAGTTTAGGTTTGGGAATTCCGTGTTCGTCCAGTAAGTGCTCTTTTATTTTTGTATCCATAATTTCCCCAAAAAAAATAGAATGGGTTCCTATGCGATGATGCTCCAGCAATTTTAGTTCAAGCACAACAGGGCAATTGACTAAATACGGAGCGTCAACGTGTTCAGCTGCCTCGGTTTGAAAATTGCACTGACTGATTTTATCTTCACTTTCTCCTGAAAAAATACCTGCATAATCTACTTCTGCAAGCATAGAACTATCCGGAATATTTATAGTAAAGGCTTTATGTTTTAGAATTGAGGCGTGCGAATGCCGAGATGGGCGAATGGCAAGCATCATAGTGGGGGGTTGGTCAGAACAAATTCCCACTGAAGAAGCAGTCATAATATTGGCCTTACGTTGCTCCGTGGTGGCAATAATATTTTGCTCTTGGTTTATTTCGCCATAAGTTCCCACTAAAACAAGGGGGTTTGGGTAAAGAAATGTTTGAGCCCCTAAGGATTTAAAAATATCTTTACTCATAATTATTAAGTATTCATGGCTTTCTTGGTTAATACTGAAAGGGCTAAGATTGTTCTGGCATAAGTGCTAGAATAGTTATAGCGCAAAAGAACCTTTATTTTTTCATTTAAGGTGCGGGGATTTTTATTCCAACCATGTTTTGATAAATAATTGGCTACACTCATAATACCGTCTGGTGCATGGAAAAGATCTATTTTATCGTCAAAATCTCCATCAACGGCATATTTTGAAATATTTGAAGGCATAAATTGCCCATAACCAACTGCTCCATAAATGGAAGATGGTAATTCCATGGGATTTATATTATTTTCTTGCACATAAACTAGGAGAGCTTTTAGTTCTCCATAAGCCCAGTCTGATTTTTCCTTCATCTTGGTTAAAATCCATTCATTTTGTTCTTTGGCTTTGGGAAGTTTTTTAATATAATCAGGGATTTGTGTTGTTTTTGTAGAGTTTGCCATACTGGCTAAAATGACAAAGGCATTGTGCTTGCCAAGGTAATTACCATGCCTTGTTTCCACATAAATTAAAGCAGAAACAATTTCAGCCGGTATTTTATATTCTCTTTCCATTTTTTCAAATGTTGTGGCATAGGTATTAATAAAATCTCTACACTTTATGGCATTTGCTTCGGTTACAACCCCATTATACCAAGGACGAGGTATTCCTGTGGGATTTGGTGTAGGTTTTGGCTGGCTTTTAGGGGCACTAGCTTTTTTAACAGGTTTTGGTTTATTTACTATATTGTAAAGCTCTGTAACTTTTGCTCCCATGGGAAGTTGAGTAAATTCACCCTCTATTTGATTGAAATAGTAATTAATATTATTGCCGTAAATTCCGTCAGCAGTCAATCTATTGTGAAGTTCATACCATTCTGAATTCGTGCTAACTGTGTATATTGGTTCTTCCGGAACAGAGGGAGATTTACAGGCGGTTGCAAATGTGGCAACCAAAAATATAAATCCCAAATTTTTTGATATTTTTTTGAACATATTTAATTTCCTTTTGGGGAGTGAACTAAAGGCTCAGTTCCAAAAATTATAATATTAATAACGTGCTAAGAGTTATATATATTATGCCAAAAAATATATTATATTTTTTGGCATAATGTTTACAGTTCCTTTAATTAAGTTAGATTATATGCAAAACCCATGAAAGCTTGCCCACAATTTCTTTTTGTAGTGTGGCTGAAGGCAATCTTGTGGTTGGTAGTTTTTTATCTTCAAAGCAGAGTAGATAAATATCTCTCTCCAAATCTTGAATTAGCCTTCTAAAAATAATTCCTTCCACTGCACTGTAAATGGCATAAATTTCACCGGAAGAAATAGGCACAAGTTTATTGCTGTCCTTGCTTGTATTTATACCGAGTAAGCAATTTTTTGATAAGGTTGGCTCCATACCTACACCACTATAGCGAAAAACCAAGTCTTTTTGGCAAAATTGTTTCACTCTCAGTGGAAAAAATAATTTTACCTGCATTTAGTTCACATTTTGTTTGAAAAACAGGTGCAATAAAACCTAAATTTTCTGTGTCTTCGTGCAAGGTAGAACCTGAATTTTTCCCCAATTCAGGTAAGGAACGCATATAAATTGGTTCTCTTTTAAATCTAAGCCAATCAGGGTTTGCTCCAAATTTATCATATAATTTAACAATCCAGTCCGAAGGAATTGATTGTCTTCGCTTAGCATCGGAAATACTTGATTGACTTATATTTAGTATATTTGCCAAATCCATTTGTGTTTCAGAGTTTGATACATATAAAATTCTTTTATATATATTGTCAAAACTATCCATAATAACATCCTTTTTTATTCTGTGTGATTTTACGCTGGTCTTAGGTTCTATTGCAAGGCTTCAAAAATAGGATTTTCCTCTGTAATAACAATTCTTGTTTTATCGCTAAAGGATTTTTTAATGGCTTCAAGGCTACGCTGAAAACCAAAAAATTCAGGTGAGTTTGAAAAAGCATCGCCAAAAATCTTAGCTGCAATGGCATCGCCTTCACCACGAATAATTTGTGAAGTTTTTTCAGCTTCAGCAATTATAATATCACGTTCCTTATCTGCTGTTGAGCGAATTTTTGTAGACTCTTCAACCCCTTCAGAGCGATATTGCCTTGCTTGGCGTTCACGCTCAGCCCTCATCCTATCAAAAATAGCTCTTTGGTTTTCAGGGGGTAAGTCTGTTCTTCTTATTCTTGCATCAATAACTTCGATACCGTATTCTTTCATAAGATTTGAAGCACCAGTGGTTACAGAATCCATAATTGTATTTCTTTTGCTTGAAACAACTTCAGTTAGTGTATTTCTACCTACATTAGAACGCATTTGCGAAAATACAACGCTATGTAATCTATTTTGTGCATTATCTACAGTTCTGGCAGTTCGGTAAAATTCAAGTGGGTCAACAATGCGCCATCTCACATAATAGTCAAGCACAATTGTTTTTAAATCACTGGTAAAAGCCTCAGCTGAAGGAGCATCATAATCTAAAATTCTGGCATCAAATCTGATTACACTATCAATTAATGGAATTTTAAAGTGTAGTCCGGGGTGATATATTTTATCCTTTGGTGTTCCAAGTTGCAAAACCAAGGCCTGTTCCGTTTGGTGTACTGTGAATATGCTTTGGCTCCCCACAGCTAAAACAATAAGAACAGCCACTAGTAAGTAAGTTAATTTAGGGTTCATATATAATTCCTTGCTCTTATTATCAGTTGAGGCCTCTACCACTTGAGCGAGTGGTTGAGGTTGTGTCATTGTTGTGCACAGGGGCTATATTTTCATTTCTAAATGTGCTTGTTGGGCTGTTATTTGTTATGCTATTTACACTTGGACCTTGCGAACCTAGGGGTAAAAACGGCAAGACTTGGCCTGACATATCCTCAGGTAAAACTACCTTGTCAATTCCGGGCTTGCTTAATATTTCTTCCATGGTTTCAAGTAGTAAACGCTTTTTAGTTACATCTTTTGCTTGATTGTATTCATTTAAGATGGCCAAGAAACGAGCAGCTTCACCTTCAGCATTTCTAACCCTGATTTCCTTATAGGCTTCTGCTTGATTGACTTTTGCAGTTGCAGTTCCTTGTGCTTTTGGCAAAATATCACTTCTATAAGCTTCTGCTTCATTGGTTAAACGCTCTTTATCTTCACGAGCACTGGCTACGTCTTTAAAAGCGTCTTGTACTTGTGCAGGGGGCTGTACATCTTGCATTTGCACGGTGACAACTTGAATTCCAACTTGATAACTATCTAAAATATTTTGTAAAAGTGCTGTTACTTGATCTTGAATTTCACTACGTCCAACGGTTAGAGCATTATCAAGCGTTGTTTTACCTATAACTTCACGCATGGCAGCCTCTGCGGCTTTTTTAACCACAGCATCAGGCTCTGCAACCTTGTAAAGATAATCCACTACACCATCAGGTTTGATGTAATATTGTATACTAAATTGTATATTTACAATATTTTCATCTCCGGTGAGCATGGCAGCTTCATCATTTGACATATTAGGAGCACTGTTTGCTCTGGTGAAAGTAGCAGTATTTGCAGTAGCTGAACCAACTATTATTTGACGTACTTGCGTTACTTTTGGCAAAGTGACAGTTTCAATGGGGAATGGTATGTGATAGTGTAGTCCAACATCAACAGTTCTGTTGTATGCACCAAAACGTAATACCACACCTGCTTCATCAGGTCTAACAATAAACACACCACTGCCTAGCCACAAAATAAGCAGTAAAAGGACTCCCCATTTTGCACCGGGCATATTTATTTTGTTGATAATTTGCCTAGGGTCAGGTCTGTTGCCACCGCCAAATCTTCCATCATTGTTTTTTTTCTCAAAAGAAAACTTATGATTTTCGTTGTGATCATTGTTAAAAGGTTCTTGTTGATTGTTACGGGAATTTTTGTCGTCCGTATTACCCTTGTTGTTTTGTCCGCTCGGCTGATGCCTGCGTTTTTCTTGTAATTTATCCCAGTCCCAGTTCATAATACTTTTATAATAGGCATAATTGCTATTTGGTCAAGGTGAATAAAATAAAAAATATAAAATTTTTTGCCTCAGTAAATTAAAAGTCAATTATCACATTTTTGCTTGAATTTTTTAACATATAAAATTAGCATCTTACGTTTCAAGCAAAATATTTAGCTAATAATACTAGAAGTTGCACAAAATTGAAAGAGATTTTTATCTTAATTTCTAAAATAATGTTGCAAGCATTCAAATGCACTTATTTTTAGCGGAAATGCTCTGTCATATAAGCTTGCATTAGCAATTAGTTGCTTGCCATAAGATTTTAGCTCAATTGTCATAAGACTTTTTAATTTTTACAAAATTTCTCTTGACAGCTCACAAACCCTGCCCTATACTGCCTTTACATTGTCGCGGGGTGGAGCAGCACGGTAGCTCGTCGGGCTCATAACCCGAAGGTCATAGGTT
>CAYJHF010000062.1:0-12543 GCA_964369905.1 uncultured Mailhella sp.
TACAGTGCCTTGGCAAGCCGGCACAAAGGGGAAGGTAGGAGATTAATATATTTTTTAGCTTCAAAACATCAAATGTAAGAGAATAAAATATCTTAGCCTTTACATTGGTTTATTTTTTGGAAATACTTGTCAGAAAGGTTTCAAGTTCTGTTGTTGGCATGGTAAAAGTATGTTCTTCCATAGGGAATTGTTCATTTTGTACTTCATATATATAGTTTTTCAGTGCTTCTTGAATTGGCTGTGCTAAATTGGCATATTTTTTTACAAAACGTGGCGTATGATCGGACAAACCCAAAACATCGTGGAAGACTAAAACTTGTCCATCGCAAGTATTACCTGCACCAATGCCAATGGTTGGTATTTTTATACTTTGAGAAACTACTTGGGCTACCATGCTTGGAATTGCTTCTAAGACTAGTGAAAAACAGCCAGCTTCCTCTAGATATTTTGCATCTTGTAAAAGCTCAAGTGCACTATTAGCTGTTTTGGCTTGAGCCTTAAAACCTCCGAACATATTAGCTCTTTGGGGTGTTAGCCCTAAATGTCCCATTACTGGTATGCCTGCCTGAACTAAGGCCTTTACTTGGGGCAATATGTTTTTACCTCCCTCAAGTTTTAATGCCCTAACTCCACTTTCTCTGAATAAACGCCCGGCATTGCTAAGAGCTTGCTCAACTCCTATTTCATAGCTCATAAATGGCATATCGGCCACCACAAGGGTATTTGGTGCGTTAGCCACTACGATTTTTGTGTGATAAATTATTTCTTCAAGGCTTACAGCATTTGTGTCGTTTGCTCCCTGCATGGTCATAGCCAAGCTGTCGCCCACTAAGATTAAATCAACTCCTGCTCTTTCTGCCAATTTTGCACTTGTTGCATCGTAGGCTGTAAGCATTGTTAATTTATAGGCTTGTTTATCTTGCTTAGGGTTTTTAGCTTCAAAAATATCTGTGATATTAAGTTTTTTCTTATTCATGCTTTAAATTTACTCATTTAGAAATTAGTTCATAGCTAATTAGTATCTGCTGAAAATTCTTTTTTTGCAAAAGTTTTAACTTTATCTTAATAAAAACATTTTTATTTATAGATAGTTATTGTAATTTTTCAGCATCGACTAATTATAGTGGGAACTTTCCATAAT
The DNA here is from genome assembly GCA_964369905.1 of uncultured Mailhella sp. GTDB lineage: Bacteria > Desulfobacterota > Desulfovibrionia > Desulfovibrionales > Desulfovibrionaceae > Taurinivorans. Next base: position 1,142 of record CAYJHF010000062.1, read on the forward strand.
TTTCTTGATAGCGAGTTTTAAAATCTTCCATACTAAAACTGTGCTCTTGTGTTCCAAATTTTTCAATACAATAGGCTGAACAAATAGAACCAATTTTTACACTGCTTTCAATATCAAGTCCGTTGGTTAAGCCAATAAGTATTCCGGCCCTTTGTGCATCTCCTGCGCCGGTTGGTTCTACAACAGCATTCACTGTTGGTGCAGGAATATTAATGGAATTTTTCCTTGTGGAAACTTTACAACCATTTTCTCCCAAGGTAGTGATTAGGCACTTTGTTTTTTCAAGTAATTCAGATTTCGAACATTCTGTTATACGCATAATCATTTCTATTTCGTAGTCATTGCCGATAAGAATTTCAGAACCTTGAATATTGGCTAAGTGTACTTCTTTTGATAAGGCAGGTATATTTTGGCCTGGATCATATATATATGGTGTGTTTGAGGCTTTAAAATGCTCTGCTAAATTGTGCATATCTTCTAGGTTTCCGGGGGAAATAATTCCATAATCACCAACTTGACATTTGGGGTAATCAGATTTTGGGAGATTTACTGCCATGGCAGCAGGATTAAAGCCGGTGATTTGATTGCCTTTACTGTCTGTATAAATATAGCAACAAGCAGTTAACTCGTCTTCACAAATTTGTAAGCTCTCTGTTTGTATGCCAACTTTTTTAAATTTATCTTGCATTGCCCCTGCAAAATCACGTCCAACACTACTATAAATCAGAGGTTTACCTCCAAATAGGCAAATGGTATAAGCAATATTTGCAGCACAACCTCCAAATTTTTCCTCCACCTTATCAATAAGCAAGCTAACATTAATCATGTGTAATTTATCGGGCATTAAGTGATCTTCAAAGGATCCGGGGAATAGTAAAATGCGATCATAAGCAATGGAACCGGTTACATGAATAGCCATAAAAGAAACTCCTATTATAGGTTTTAGATTTTTTTCGTGTTTTCAATAATCCAAGATAAATAATCGTCATTACCATCAAGTATTGGCAAAGAAACTATACAAGGAACTTCGTAATTGTGCAATTGTTTTACCCTAGCTTTTAACATTTCAAAATTCAAGATGGTTGTTTTGCCAATAATAACATATTCTTCATTTTCTTGGATTTCATTATCCCACCAATAAATGGACTCTATGGGAAAAATATTGGCTCCCGCAACGAGTTGCTCTTCCACTAAGGTCTTAGCAATCACTCTGGCAACTGCCTTGCTTTCACAGGTTATATAAACAAAAATTGCCATGCTAAGCTCCTTTTTTATATTACTTATGCGTTAAAATAATTATTTTGGGTAAGCAAACTTTTATCAAAGTATTAATCTAATGCCGCATCAATATTAGTAATTTGAAATCTTTCCACATCAAAAAGCCCTGAAGCTGTTATTCTAAATTTTGGTAGCACAGGCAGGGCTAAAAAGCTTAAAAGCATAAAGGCTTCAGCTTTTGTCCAGATATTATAATGTGTGATGGCAAGTTCTCTCATGTGTTTTAACTTTCCTCCCACAATTTCTGCCTTTTCGTCACTCATTAAGCCACCAAGTTCTAGAGGAAGGCTTGCAATGATTTTGCCATTACTTGCCATAGTAATTCCGCCACCTATTTTTTTCATTTCAGCTAAGGCAGTTAAAATATCTTCATCATTATCGCCGGCCACAATAATATTGTGACTGTCGTGAGAAATACTTGTGGCTACAGCTCCATTGCTTAGGCCATAAACTGAGTGAAGCAGTCCAATTCCTATTTTATTGGTATTTTTATGACGTTCTAACACGGCTATTTTAATTAAGCCTGGGTTTAGGGCATACTCAAAATAACTATCCTGGTTAACATTTACATCTAAAACCTCACATTCGGTATAAATTGAATGGGGGAAAATTTTTAGCACTCTAGCTTTACCGGAGGCAATATATAAATCTAAGTTTTTAGGTAAATCAAAATTCATGCTCTTGTGCATAATATTTTTTAGCTCATTAAGCTCCTTGGCGTTGTGCTCTTTAGGTTCACCCACATATTTTCCGTTTTCACCCACCAAATCTCCCTGCATATAAACCAAATGTGGCCAAAAAGCTTTTTCATCATTCACGTCAATGGAGTTTACCAACATAAAATCAGCATCTTTGCCAAGGGCTAGGCTTCCTTTTTGCTCAAGTCCATAGCATTGGGCTGTATTTAGGCTAGCCATGCAAAGAGCGGTGCACACATCAAGGCCGTATTTTACGGCTGTTCTAACCATAGAAATAATATGCCCTCTTGTTCTAATATCTTCGGCATGGCGATCATCTGTTCCAAAAATACAAAAACGTTGGTTATGGGCATTAATTATGGGTAAAAATTCGCTAAGATTGTCCGAGGCTGAACTTTGGCGCAAAATTACATACATACCGCGTCGTAAACGATCAATGACCTCTTCTGTAGTTGTACATTCATGATCTGTTTTTATACCTGCTAAAATATAGCTGTCTAAGTTGGCCTTATGGACTTCAGGGGCGTGTCCGTCTATTACTTTTTGGTATTGCTTAGCCAAATCAATTTTGTCCATAACTTCGGCATCTTGATTAATTACCCCAAAGGCATTCATCATTTCACCTAGGCCAAGCACATTTTGATGTTTAATGATTTCTTCAAAGTCCTTAGCTAAAAGGCAAGCTCCGGCATCTTCAAAGGGCAAAGCAGGAACACAGGAGGGCAACATGATTTGCACATTTAAAGCTGTTGTTTTAGCCGAGGCAAGCATGAATTTTATGCCGTCAAGTCCTGAAACGTTGGCAATTTCATGGGGATCGGCAATTACTGTTCCTGTTCCCATGGGTAAAACCAAGTGGGCAAAGCTAGATGGGCTAAGCATGGAAGATTCAATATGTACATGGGCATCAATGAAGTTGGGTATAATATATGCCCCCTTGGCATCAAGAACTTCTTTGGACTCTAATTTTTCATAACTAACTATAATTCCTTTGTAAACACATATTGAGCCTTCAAAAAAATTCCCATTGTGTAAGTCGGCAATTTTGGCATTGTCAATTCTCAAATCAACTTTGCCTTTGCCTTGCACCACTTGCATTGCTTCCTTTATTTTATCCATCATAAAATCCTTATAGTTTATTTAGGTAGATATAAAAATATTCAAGATGTATTTATCTCTAGCTCCCATAGGCATACTTGCTTTGGCACTTAACAGTATAATAAAATTTTATTTATGCTTACGCAGTACTTGCCTGTCATTGCAGTCAATATAATAATTTAATCTGAAATTACTATATATAGTAATTTGTTTTTATTTTCAAGAAAATTTCTAGGGAAAATCTAAAGTTTATTTGTTGAAATTATAACAAAATTATCCTGTAAATACAGAATGATGAAATATATATTTTGTATAAAAAACTCAAAATACAGATTAAAAACATTCATTGCCAAATAATAATTTTTTAATTACTCCATCAATAAAATGTTGACACAGATAAGCTTTTAATGTTGATTTAAGTTAGCACATATTACAAGGCATAAGAATTTAATGCTTACAAGGCATTAAATTTGAATAACATTTTGAAAATTAATAAATTTGGTAGAAATTATGAAATTTTTTTTAAGTAGCTTAGTTTTTATATTTTTCTTTAATGCAATAATTTTTAACAGGGCCATGGCTGTTACTACAGTGGATATTTATGGCCCAGGCCAAAATATTGTAAACTTTGCCATTGCAACGCCCTTGGTTGACCCTGAAGAGCCAGCCAAAAGATTGGGTGCTGATTTAAATAATAGAATTAAACAAAATTTATCATTCTTACCCTTTATGCGTTTAGTTCCGGAAAAGGCAGTTTTGGGTGGCATAATTTTAACTGCTTGGCTTGGCAATGAAATTGATTTTAAACGCTTTCAAATTGCCGGCGCTGACTTACTAATGACTTCCTATTGGAAAGATGGGGATAGAAATGGCAAAACTGTTGAAATCAGGATTTTTGAAACCTATTCCGGAAAATTTGTTTTTGGTAATGCCTATAGTAATGTTACAGAAAAACTACTTGATGAAGTTGCCAATACATTCTGTTATGACTTGATGAAAGCTTTAACCGGTAATGGGGATTTTTTCAAAGCGAGTCTTGCCTTTGCTAAAAACTTAGGTGATAGAGATAAAAACATTTGGCTAGTTTCTCCCACCGGAAAAAATTTGCGAAAAATAACCAATTTAGATGGCGTTGCTCTCTCTCCTGCCTGGTCTCCAGATGGACGCTATGTAGTGTTTAGTCACATTGATGATTCAAGCCATGCTCTTGGTATTTGGCAAACCGAAGGAACACAAGTAAGGCGCATACGTTTCCCAGGTAATACGGTCATTGGACCAAGCTTTATGCCTGACAATAAAGTTGCTGTCAGCCTATCCACAGGCACGCAACCAGATATTTTTCTATTAAATCATAGGTTTGAAAAAGAAAGAACTTTAGAAAGTAGTCCTTTCATTGAAGTTTCACCTTCCTTTGACAATAGCGGGAAAAAAATGGTTTTTACCTCTAGTCGTTTGGGTGGGCCACAAGTATTTTTAAAAGACTTTAATAACGGAAGTGTTACAAGAGTTAGCAAGTCAGGCTCTTATAATTCTGAGCCAAGCATTAGCCCGGACGGAACTTTGGTGGCTTACACTAAATCCACAGATGATGGCTTTCGCATTTTTGTGCACGATTTACAAACAGGCTTTGAACGCCAAGTTTCTTTTGGCCCAGGGCGCGATGAACAGCCTGCCTTTGCCCCTGACAGCTACTTTTTGGCCTATGTTTCAGATCGCACCGGCACTAAAAAGATTTACTTAACCACAAGGCATGGTGGTGACCCTAAAGCTGTGCCCACGGGTTCAGGCGAAGCCACATTTCCAACTTGGGGCATTTTACCAAAATAATCAATTTTAAAAGCTCTGCACAAATCATTGAACAGAGCTTTTAAATTGTATTAATTCCAGAGTATTTCTAATAAATATTTCACGCTGAAAAAGTCAATTTTGACTTTTTCAAAAAGGCACGTTATCTCCAAGTGCCACGCTGTGGACGCCACAAGTAAATTGTGGCTCACTTTACGGCACGCAAAGCTGACGCCTTTGCCGGCTCTAACAATTTTGAATTTTAATGGAATAGGCAAAGATTTTTTCCCAAAGGGAAACTATATAGGAATTATCCAATACCGTTTTACCGTCATCGCTATTTCTTTGCTTTAAAATATCAAGAACTTGAGCTTCCCTTTCGGGGCTTCTTTGTAGTGGTTTTTTCACCTTGGCAATCTCTTTAGCTAAATCTGCTCTTTCTTTTAGCAAGTCTAAAATAGCGTAATCAATTTCATCAATTTCTTGTCTAAGCTCAGCAAGGTTTTTTATTTTGTTTTTCATTTTTAAACCTTTAAGCAAAAAACCTGAAAAACAAAGTTTTTTGGAAAGGGGTGTGTTTTTGAGGAGGAAAAATCCTCTGTTGTGAGCAAAAGGGGGTTTTCCTCCACAAAAATAAAACGTTAGTATAGCATTAACTACAATAAAAAATTATTGAATGGCAGTTTTAGCAAGTCCTTGGAGCAGGCCATTCATTTTACCTAGAATTTCGTGATCAGCCCCAATTCCATAAGGTGCAAAAACATTTGTTAGGTTGGGATAAGCCACAAAAATTTGCCCCGCATCATCTTGTAAGATTTGCACTCTTAGTGGTAATTCCATACCAATACCAAAGAAGTTTTGCATAAGTTTTGTGCCAACAAGTGGGCTTCCGAAAACAATAACGGTAGTGGGGTTTAGCTCTAAGTCAACTTCATGTGCATTTTTAGCATGATCAAATTCAGCAAAAACGGTGAGGTTTTTTTCTGCTATAAAGTCAAGGATTTTTTGGCGTACCGTTTTAAAATCTGCTGTTGATTTTACCTGATTAAAAACTACAAAATTCTCATTTGATACTTTCATTGTAAACTCCTTTTATTTTTCTTTTTTATGGTTACTTGACTGACGATTACTCCTAAAATCACCAATCCTGATGCCAAATATTGGTTAATTTCTAACTCTTCATTTAAAAACATTACTCCCATTAGCATGGTTATAATGGGGATTAAGTTAATATATGGTGCAACTTCACCTGCCGGCAGGCGAGCAAGGGCGTAGTTATAACCGCCATAACCTGCAAGGCTTACCACAAAACCCAAGTAAACTATTGAAGCAATTGGCATCCAAGTAGGTATTTGAGCATCAATAAGTAAAGGTTCTACTTGTACTGGTAAAAGGGTAAGTGGGGCAAAAAATAAAGTTCCTCCAAAAGCCATGGCAGCAGTTAGAACAATGGGTCTTACGCTTTGTGCCACATAGCGTATGCACAATGTATAGCCAACAGCACAAATAACAGCTCCAAATTCCAATAAATTACCCAAAACAGGGTTTGGAGCGCTTTGGGATTGTTCACTACCAAGGGTAAGCCAAGCAATTCCAAAAATAGCTATAATAAAACCAAGCCAAGAGTTTAAGCTCAAATATTCTTTTAACAAGAAATATGCACCAAGAGCTATAAAAATTGGAACTAAGGCAAGAACCATGGCTGCTTGTGAGGCTGAAGTGTAGTGCATGGCAAAACTTTCACATAAAAAATAAAGGCAGGGCTCAAAAAAAACACCAAGAACAATAATCTGAGCATTTTTTTTGTTTTTCATGGCTTTCCATAATTCTTTTGCCAGTGGCAAGCAAAAAATAGAAGCCACAAACATTCTTCCGGCTATGACCTCAAAGGGGTTATATTGGGTTAATCCTATTTTTAAAGCAATAAATGATGAACTCCATAAAATCATTGTTATAACTAAGACTAAATGGGTAATAATTTTTTTTGAATAAATATTTAACAAACTTAGTCCTTATATAATGTGAATAAAATCTTTGCTATGTGCTGAGGACAAGTCACTTACCTCACCAACCAGATGAGCTTCATCACCTAAATCAATAAGCCTTTGCTTTGCTTCTGACGCTTTAGTTTTTGGTATGGCCAACAATAAACCACCTGAAGTTTGAGCATCAAAAATTAGTTTAGCTAAAAGAGGGTCTACATTTGGAGCAATTTTTAAATTTTCTTCAACATAATCAAAATTTGCATAAGTGCCGGCTGGAATTAAACCATTTTTAGCATAATCCAGAACATTTGGCATTAATGGAATTTCTGTGCTATGAAATATAATTTGTTTTTTTGAGGCAAAGGCCATTTCAAAGCCGTGGCCTCCAAGCCCAAAGCCCGTAATATCAGTGGCTGCTTTAATTTTCAGCTCTTGTATTACTTTGGCTCCATTTTTATTTAGCCTTGTTGCATAGCCATACAAATCTTTTTCAGCTTGTTCAAAACCTTCCCATTTTGCTTTGACAGCTGTGCCAAGAACACCTGTTCCTATGGGTTTGGTTAAAATAAGCATATCTCCTGTATTTAAGGCGCTATTTTTTGCAAAGTGCTCTGGGTTTACAAGTCCTGTAACTGCAAGCCCAAATTTGAGCTGTGGGTCTTCTAAAGTGTGCCCCCCTGCATTTACTGCCCCTGCTTCACTTAGCTTTTCAGCCGCTCCATACAAAATTTCCTTAATTACTTCTAGGGGAAAATCACAGGCTGCAAAGGAAAGAATATTCATAGCGCAATAGGGTTCTGCTCCCATAGCATAAATATCAGATAGGGCATTGGCTGCGGCACATTGCCCAAAGAGCTGTGGGTCATTACCAAGTGGTGAAAGAACGTCAACGCTTTGCACTAGAGCCATATCTCTAGGAGGAGGGGCGAGCACAAAAGCATCTTCATGGTTTCCAAAATCTGAAAGAACCCTGTTATTTATTGCTTCCTTTGGCAAGCCTTTTAATAATTGCTCCAAAACCTTTGGAGAAGTCTTAGCTGCTCAGCCGGCGTGAAGGGCTTTTTCCATTAATGGATAATACATTTTAACTCCGCATTTATAAAGTAACTTGAGATTAAAAACTGCTTGGGACAGAGCAAAACTTGTCTGCTTTGAGTATACAATTTGTGTTTTTTGGGAAAGGCACACTAACTTCGAATGAAGCTTATGGAGCTGTAGGGAAAAGTATAAAAAAATCCACAAGAAACTACATAAATCACATAGTGTTCTTGTGGATTTTGATTTTTTTAACCTTTCAATTGTAAAAATATTTTTGACATAGCTTCAAAAAGATTGTCACGGTTTACAGGTTTTGCAAAGTGCGCGTTCATTCCACTGCTCAAAGATTTTTGAATATCTTCGGCAAAAGAGTTTGCAGTTACAGCTAATATTGGAACTTGTGTAGCATCAGGGCGCTCTAAATTGCGAATATACTCTGTAGCTTCAAAGCCATTCATTTTCGGCATTTGAATATCCATTAATATAATATCATAATACCCATGTTCTGACTTCTCAAACATATCAATGGCAGTTGTTCCATCATCTGCTTCTTCAGAGATAACCTTTACTCCATTTAATAGGGCCTTAAGCACAATGCGATTTGTTTGAACATCATCAACAATAAGTGCTCTTTTTCCTGATAAAATGGCTAAATCTACATTGGTAGCCTTTGGTTTTTCTTTAATTATAGCAGCCTGTTCCATTCTTATGGTAAAGTTCAGGGAGGTTCCCTCAGCTTCCGTGCTTTTAATATAAATTTTACCGCCAAGATGTTGAACAACGTGTTGACAAAGTGACAAGGCATAATTCTCATCTAGGATTTGTGAGCTTGAAATTGCTTCATCAATTTTCAATGGATTTTCAATGGCCTTAATTTTACTTTCGTCCATTTTATGTCCATTATCTTCAAGGGTGAATTTAAATCTTGTTTCGTTTCCACCAACTTGTTCTTGAGTAATTCTTACATTAACTATGCCCTCTTTATTAATAGATTTTGCATTGCTAATGGCATTAGTTATCAATGTGATAAGGAGCTGGCGAATTCGCACAGGGTCAGAGAGGAAGTTTTGCTCTTCATGGCTTGGCAATGTGATGTTTAACCTAACATCACTATCTCTGGTGAAATCTTTAACCAACTTGGTTACATCTTTGAGTAAGCCTGTCATATCAAAAATTTCTTTTTTCAGGGTAATATTAGTCACATCAAGCTTTGAAGTTTCCAAAATTTCATTTACCAAGGATAATAAATGTTGAGTTGAAGTGTCAATTTGTGCAATTTCTTCACTAAGTTCTTCAATTGTTGTATTTTTATTATTAAATTTGTCTTTGGCAATGGTGCTCATTCCCAAAATAGCATTCATAGGTGTGCGAATTTCATGGCTCATGCGGGCAAGGAAAGCACTCTTTGCTGAGTTTGCTTCATTGGCTTCATAAATTGCCTTTTCAAGACCAACCTGAGTTTCACGCAATTTTCTTTCCGCTTTAACACGTTCTGAAATATCACGGGCAACGCCAACAATACCATTATAGGTTCCTTCCTTAGTGTAAACAGGAGTACGGACAACCTCAAGAATTTCTTGGTGGCCATCATAGAATACAAATTCTTCTTCTGTATAAACAGGCCCTTTCTTTTCTTTAGCTTTGGCATCGTAATTTACATCATTGAAAACAATTTTTGAAGGTAGAACATCAAAGGAGAGTTGATCTATAATTTCTTCTTGCTTCTTGTTTGTAATAGAGCAAAAACGTGGGTTTACAGCTATGTATTGATCGCTTGCATTCTTATACCAAATAAGATCCGGTGAAGCTGAGAATACAGTAAGTAGAAGTAATCTTTGCAGAGCGATTTCTTGCTGACTTTTAATAATTTCCGTAATATCTTGGATTGTAATCATATATCCAAGTAAATCACCATTGTCATCGTTAAAGTTTTCTACATTTGCCTTATAATATAAGTCTTCATGTATGCTTTTCATAACCTCAAAAGGTAAATTATTCTTATAAAGATAAAGAGGATTTTCATGGCCAAAGCGGCTTATTGTATCATACTTCACTCCTTCAATATCCTTGAAATCTTTACCAAAATACTTCAAACCAAGTTCATTGATATAAAGAACATTTTCTTCTGCATCTACAATAATTAAAACGTGCTGGACACTTTGTTCAATGCTGTTTGCCATAATGTCAAATGATTCACACAAAATTCCCATTTCATCTCGAACAGGTTGGTTAAATCTAAAGTTTCTCTTCCCTGATCTAAAAGTGTGCATACCATTATTGATGTATGTAACCCTCTTTGTGAGAGTATAAGCAAGCCAGATGGCAATAAAAATAACCAAGACTGTCATTAAAGTAGTGGAAACGGAAAGTGAGTATGCAGTTTCTTTAAGAATATCCTGCATTTCTGCGTCACTATCTTGAATTATTTCTTCTATTAACTCACCGGCAAGAGCAGCAGGTTGAGTAAAGTCATCAAGCCCCGCTCCAATGGCCACAAATCCAAATCCAACTTTTGAAAGGCCATATTGTCCTGTGTAGTATGGAATAGCTGCAGCTGTAGTTAGTTTTGTAAGTCCGCTCCATAAAATTACAAATGAACCTGATCCACCATCACCTGCCAAGTCAAACCAACCGGTGCATTGGGGAGCATGGTTTAGGTAGCGACAGTCAAGACCAAGATTACCCTGCTTTATTTGTTCAGGAGAACCTTTTTTCTCGGTAGATTGTTCAAAGAAAGTTGGTTCATCCACTATAAAGTCCACATAACTTTCGCCACTTTCAATCCATCTGTCATAAATAGATTTTTCAAGCCACGGAACTTCAGGGTCTCCTGTTTCAGGATTATATCCGACAATGGAGTGATGGCGAGGATGAACAATACTTCTGCCCAAGTAGTCCCAAATAAAAGCATAATTGCCGGTATAAGCGTTTGAAAGCTCATTATAACGCTCCACCATGGGGGTTATAATAGCCATCATATCAAGTAAATGGTCATGATTTAGTGCTAATGTAACATAGCCTATTTTTGTTCCATTTTGATAAACAGGTGTTGCCCAACGTACAATGCCTTCAAAGCGCTTGCCCACTGGGTTTTCAAAGCCTGAAAAGGCGTGCTTTTCTGGTTCATAGGGCACATTAAATTTTTTAGCATTGGCTTGGTTGAATACTCCAATTACTTTGGAGGGAACATAAGCGCCTATTACATCAGAAACATATATTTCACCTTGCTTCAAAAGTCTTAATTTTGAAAAATAATCCTCAGCTTTTACAAAGGTATTTTCTTTTTTGGAAACGTCCTTAAGCTCTTTACTCATCAGGTCAGAGGTGGTTACTTTAATTTGCTCTTGTCCATTTAGATCTATAAAGGTAATTTCTTGGAAAATTTCTAAATCTTCATAAACAATTCCATCTGCCGGTCTATAACTAAAATTTAAATCATTTTCATCGTTGGTTGAAGTGCGTGTTTCATTGCTTTGGGTTTCGTCAACATTTTGCCAAAATGCCGTTGGGGTCATGTCTG
>CAYJHF010000063.1:0-12520 GCA_964369905.1 uncultured Mailhella sp.
TCAGTGTGCCTTTCTGGAAAAGTCAAGAATTGACTTTTTCAGCGTGAACTAAATAGTCGATGCTAAAAATAGCAATAACTATTTGAAAACAAAGATAAATAAAGATAATAAGCCCTAAAAAACTGCGAAAAATAAGCTTGGAACAAGCAATTTTCTTGTAGTTTTTGATTGCAAAAAAGAATTTTCAAGCATCGACTAATCAAAGCTGTAAGCTTTAGCGTCAGCTTTGCACGACGTAGAGTGAGCCTGAATTTACTTCAGGCGTCCACAACGTGGCACTCGAAGTCAGTGTGCCTTTCTGGAAAAGTCAAGAATTGACTTTTTCAGCGTGAACTAAATATGGTGAAAATTGAACAAGTTAAGGCTAGTTTATGGAAGAGTTTTACTTTAAAAAAGATTATTTGGGCTTGAAAATGGAGCGAATAATATATTTTAAATTTGTATTATCATCGGGGCGAAAAACTTTAAATAGCCATAGTCCAAACAAAATACCAAGTAAATACAAAAGCCCTGCCAATCCTGTTCTAAAAAGGGGATCAACCCTTACGCCTGTTCCTAGTAGAGCAAAAATTAAGTTTTGCGGAATGTAACCTATAGCTGAACCAAGACAGAAAGGAATTAGGGGAATTTTAGTCACTCCGGCAACCATATTTAGTAAAACATTGCTACCTACGGGAAGAATTCTAATGCTAACTGCCATGCCAAAGGCATTTTTAGAAAAAAGGTGCTCAAGCCAAGCAATTCTAAGGCCAAACTTTTTTTGGATAAAGCCTTGGGCCAGAAATCTTGTATATAAAAATGTCATAAAACAGCCAAGGCTAACCCCAATGGTTACAATCAACATTCCAAGTAAAGCACCATAAGCATAACCACCCACAAAGCTTAAAACCTGCCTTGGCACAAAAAAGCAAGAAAGAACAGCACAAAGCATGGTAAAGCCAAGCATTCCTGAAATGCCATATTTTAAAATAAAATTATCCACAAAAACTGAAAGTGTTTCAATGGAAGGTTTTAGAAAATCTAACAAAAAAATGGCAAAAGCAATAATAATACCAAGACTAAAGCATTTCAAAAGAAAAAATATATAAAGTTTTAATTGTCTGTTCACCACATTGCTCATTTAAATTCTTTAGTTTTTATATTATTTCTTTGCAAAAAAATATACACATAAAAAAACTTGCCCACACAACAATATATAGTCTGCATGATGAAAGGCTAAGATTATAGTCAAAAGACTACCAAGCCAAAACAGCAAGCGCGCCATCATAACCATATTTTTTATGAAAATAAAGCTATTTAGTTCACTTTTAAAATTTGGCTCAAATAAGCAAATAAAAATATGGGGTAATTGCAAACAACAGCCTAAAATAAAAAAAATATTTATATTTTCAAATTCCATAAAATTTTCACTATCCAAAAATTAGGCTTGAAAAAAGTTGAAAAAAAAAGCTTGTCATTATAATGAAACATCTGCACAATTCATTGTGCAGGGCTTTATAAAGCATTTACAAAGCTCTCCCATATAAATACAATAAACATTTTTAACAGTCAATTTTTACTTATAACTATTAGGAAAACAAAATAAAATGGAAATCCCCTCTCACATCTTTCGAGAATATGACATAAGGGGGCTAATGGACAAAGAAATAGATTTTAGCTTTGTGCATAAGCTTGGTTTTGCTTTGGCAAAATATTTTCATAAGCATGGCCAATGTAAAGTTTTGCTTGGCTATGACAGTAGAAGAAATTCCTTGGAATATCATAATATTTTAGCAAAGCAATTTGCAAAGCAAGGATTTGAAATAATTAGCTTAGGAGCAATTCCAAGCCCTTGTCTTTATTTTGCCGCCTATAAACTAAATATTCAAGCCGGAATTATGGTTACAGCCAGCCACAATGACGCTCCTTATAATGGCTTTAAACTTTGGTTAAAGCAAAGAAATTTATATGGCTTTGAAATTCAAGACATTTATCAAATAATGCTAAAAGCTCCTCATACATGGGATAATGATTTAAAATTTTCTGACCATAAAAATTACAATATTATGGAAGAATATTGTAACGCAATTTGCAAAGAAATTGGACAGCTAAATTATAAAGTTGTACTGGACGGAAGCAATGCAGTGGCAGGTAAACCCATGAGCAATCTTTTATCAAGGCTTGGAGCTGAGGTAGTTGAATTGTATTGTGAACCTAGCAGTGATTTCCCAAACCATGCACCAAATCCAACCCTTAAAGAAAACTGCAAGGACTTATGCAATAAAGTGCTTGAACTTGGAGCTGATTGCGGAATAGCCCTTGATGGGGACGGTGACAGAGTTGTATTGGTGGACAAAAATGGCAGAAAGCTTGAAAGTGATGAACTTCTTTTAATCTTGGCCAAAGACTTATTATTGCGTAAAGCAGGGGCAAAAATTCTAGCGGATGTAAAGTGTTCACAAAAATTTTTTACCGAAGTTGAAAAACTTGGAGGTCTGGCCATTATGTCAGCAAGTGGACATTCCTTGATGAAAAAAGCTATGGGAGAAGAAAATGCTCTGCTGGGAGGTGAGTTTTCCGGCCATTTTTTCCATGCAGAAAACTGGTTTGGAACTGATGATGGACTATTAACTGCCGTGAGGGCATTAAAAATATTACAAGATAGACAATGGGATTTAATAAATTTCCCCACTTGGGAAAAAAGCCATGCCGGTTCTGAAATATATTTTTATTGTGCTGAGAACAAAAAAAAGTTATTAATGCAAAAGGCCAAGGAATTTTATGCAAAAAAATATAAGGACGCCAAACTTAGTTTTGTAGATGGACTTAGGGTAGACTTTGAAAATGCTTGGTTTTTAATTAGAGTTTCCAACACGGCAGCGGCTTTAACTTTGCGTTTTGAAGCCCAAACAAAAAAACAATTGGAAGAATTGCAAAAAGAAAAAATAAAACAGCTTACCTTGTGGAACAATGAACTAAACAGGACATCTAAATGAGTAAAAAAACTTATAATAAAAATGAATTAATTTCTGAACCAAATTATACTCCATATAGCAGTCCAAGCAAAAGAGTTCAGCGTTTACAGCAAATAGAATTGCAAGGGCAAGAAAATCTTGAGCAAAAAGAAAATATTCGCAAAAGATATTACCACACTCCCGCTGAAGTTTTAGCCAAAAAGCTGTCAAAACCTGAGGAAGCTTTTCAATATTCCAGAAAACGCATGGTGCAAGAACAGCTTATGGCCAGAGGAATAAATGATCAAAATGTGCTAAAAGCCATGGCCAAAGTTCCAAGGCATTTATTTGTGGCTGAGGCCCTACAAGCTACTGCTTATGATGATAGGCCACTGCCCATTGCTGCCGGACAAACCATTTCACAACCCTATATTGTGGCTTTAATGTGCCAATTACTTTTGGCAGAACCAAGAATGAAGGTTTTAGAAATTGGAACAGGCTCAGGCTATCAAACAGCAATCTTGCAAGAAATGGGACTTAGTGTTTATTCTGTGGAGCGCATAGAAGAATTATTTTTTAATACTTCAAAATTATTGAAAGAAAAGCTAGCTTATAATAGTATGCACTTAGCCCTTAGTGATGGAACTTTGGGCTATAGTAAATACGCGCCTTATGATAGAATTATTGTTGCCGCGGGAGGTCCGCAAATACCCATGGCTCTAAAAGAACAAATGGCAGAAGGCGGAATAATGCTAATTCCCGTGGGCAGTGAACAGCAAAGGCAACGCCTGGTTCGGGTTGTAAAAATAAATGGCCAATATAGAGAAGAAGACTATGGAGCGGTTGCATTTGTGAACTTAGTTGGAAAGCAAGGTTGGTAATTTTTTGCTTAGTAATAGATTTATAATGGTGGTGAAAAATGTTAAAACATAGATTATATGATTATCCTTTGTGGAACTTATTCTTACTCACAGTGGGTGCACTATTTATTACCATTGGTGCTCAAGGCGTTGCTGCTAAACATGGTTTTTTAACCGGCGGTATTCTAGGGCTTAGCCTCCTTTCTGAATATGTATTTGGCTTATTTCAAGGCACAACATGGAATTTATTTTTTAATATTCCACTTTTGCTTTTTAGCATGGTAAAGTTTAGCATTTCCTTTGTATTTTACAGTATTTATGGCGCTTTAACCATTACTATTTTTGGTATTTTATTACAAGACTTAGTTATTCCAGTGCAAGAACCACTTTATGCTTGTATTTTATCGGGGGTTTTATATGGAATTGGCGGCGGTTTAATGCTTAGAAGTAAAGGTTCAGGCGGTGGGCTTGATCTTGTGACTGTGCATATTTATCAAAAATGGAATATTCCTGTCGGAACTTCAACCTTTGTATTTAATACTGTGCTCTTTTGCACTTCTTTGGCAATTATTTCCATAGATCTTGTTATTTTATCATTTATTCAAGTCTTTATTGTAAAACAAGTTTTAAATTATGTGGTGGCCCTATTTAACCAGCGTAAAATTGTTTGGATTGTAACAAATAAAGGACAAGAAATGTGCTATGCCATAGCTGCCCAAGGGGGTAGAACAACAATTGTTCCGGCTTATGGGGGATATAGCCATGATGCCAGAGAAATTATTATGACTATTACCACAAATACCACAGTGCGAGGCCTTGAAGACTTGGTTTTTAAATTAGATCCGCAAGCTATTTTTTCTGTGGAAGACACATTTTATGTTTCAGGCGGCCAATACAAAAAAGTGCAAAAATAATTTTAAACTTGTCAAGTGTTAATAAATAAAGTAGCCTAAACAACCACAACAATTGTTGTGCACAAAGCTAAAACCTGTTTTTAATGCTATACATATGTCCGGCTTTGCTAACGCTCCTTTGCGTGGAGTAATGAGGTTAGAACTTGAAAATCAAAAAGCTAAAATATATTACATTGTTAATTACATTACTACTTTTCAGTGCTTGCCATAATGAAAAAAGTTCTTATAAGGAAGAACTTGAAAATGCAGAACAAATGGCAGAAGCACAAAACTGGGTAGGCTGTATAACAAATTTACAAAGTTTACTCGCCGAAAATATTAATATAGAAATTAATGATGAAATTAAGGCTTGGTTTTTAATGTCCAAAGCCCTAACTTCCATTGGACAGCATAATAAGGCAAGTGAAATCTTGAATTTTTTAGTTCAAGAAAACAGATTTGGCAATGAAATTGAGGAAGAGGCTTATAAAAGATTAATCCAAGTTTATACCTTAACAAAACAACATGAAGAGTTGGCACAAGCAAGAACAAGCTTACTTGAACTTGAAAGAGCAAATAAACAGCTAAATCAAGATGAAGAAGCTGAAATTTTAATGCAAATTGGCATTGATTATCAAATAGGGCAAAACTTTAAGAAAGCTAATGAATTTCTGGAGATTGCCATTGAAAAAACTGAAAACCTGTTCAAACGAACTGAAATGATGTTTTTTAAGGCTTATAATGAATTTCACCTAAGTAATGTTGAGCAAGCTAAAGCAGAAATAAACAACCTTTTGCAAATAGAAGGCATAAAAAAAGTAATTAAGGGGCAAGCTCTTTATTTATTGGGCGAAATTTTAGAAAAAGAGAATGATATTTTAAATGCTTACAATCAATATAAAATTGCCTTAGATTATTATCCCAATAAGAAACTTATCCAAAATAGGCTTGAATATTTAGAAAAAAAATATCCGCATGAACTAAAATCCTAAGCTATATAATATGAAAAACAAAAAGCAAGCTGAAACCATACCCGAGTATGCTCCAAGAACCAGAGAAAATCTAAAAAAATTTGCTCAAACACATCTTAGTGTAAAAAAACAAGAAAGATTAGATGTAATTTGGCACAAGCTAACTCTTACTTGGCATAAGATGATAGTGAAATTTATAAGATTATCATCAACCCTTGGTTTGGCACGTTTTTTATCTTGGGCTTCTTTTATTGTAATTATTGTATTTAGCATATTTTTATCTGCTTTTGTTGGAACGACCAATCGTAATAGCCTACTTGAAAGCCAAGAATCCTATACCCTATTAATGGCAGAAAATCTAAATAAGCAAATTTTTAGACGCTTTACCTTGCCTGTGGCCTATACCTCAGGCCGAGTTGCTCTTTCAAATCCCGATCAATATAAATTATTGGAAGAAATTATATCTTCTCTTTTGCACGGCTTGTCGGTGCAAAAAATCAGAATTTTTGACACAGAGGAATTAGTTTCATTTTCAACCAATAAAGAAGAAGTACAACGCACAGATCTAACCAGTCAAGGCGTCACCCATTCCCTTTCCGGCAATGGCTATTACTTTGAAATAGAGTCTAGAATTTCTTATTTTGAAGCCCTTTTTCAACCTGATTTGGACAAGGAAAGCTTTATTCTAAAAATATTTTATCCCATGACTATTGATTATGGAGTAGGCCCATTTAATTTAGAAAAACTAAATGTGGACGGTAAAGCTCCTGTTTTGGGAGCATTAGAAATAACTCAAGATATAACACCACTTTATACAAGGGCTATTCAACTGCAATGGAGTATTTTTTTAGGCTTTCTTGCAGCAATAACCGTCCTTATATTTATAGTTATTTTTATTGTTAGAACGGCGGAAAGAATAATTAGAGAAAGAATGGAACAAAACAAAACCCTTGAAAGAGAGTTGCAACAAAGTGAAAAATTAGCCAGCATGGGACAAATGGTGGCCTCAATTGCCCATGAAGTCAGAAATCCTTTAGGAATAATCAAATCAAGCTCTGAATTTTTACTCAATCGCAAAGATTTAGATACTACAGAAAAAAAACTAATTAGCGCTATTTTTGATGAAACCAGCAGGCTAAGCATTACAGTAAATGACTTTTTAGATTATGCCAGACCAAGAAAGCCGGGTAATGACAGCCTTGATTTAGTCTTAGTCATTCAAAAAGTTTGGGATTTTTTGCAAGTTAGTTATAAAAATAAAAATATCACAGTGGAATTTCATTTGCCTGATAGTTTACCCTTTGGTGGTGATCAAGATGCTCTTTATAGGGCTTTTTACAATATTTTCAGCAATGCTGAGCAGGCTATGACTGACGATTTAAATGTAGAACAGTTCACCTTTGATGTAATTGGCTTTATGAATAAAAACGGACAAATAACTTTACGCTTTATTGACAATGGGTGCGGTTTTCCGGAAGACGTGGATAAATTGCTAGATCCATTTTTTACCACAAAAGAATTTGGAACTGGGCTTGGGCTTGCCATTACAAAAAGCATAATCAATGCTCACCAAGGAGAAATCTATCTTTATAATAGTGATGAAGGTGGCGCTGTGGTTGAGGTAATTTTTGAACCACTACAGTAATTTCTAAAAAAAGAGCTTGCATAAAAAAATTGTGCAGAACTTACAAAAAAGGAATGAAAAATGAGTAGATTTAAAATTGTAGAAGATTTAAGTAATAAAAAATATAACTGTGCTCAAGCAATAAGCTGTGCTTATGCTGATTTGACAAAAATTTCCCATGAAGACTTCTTTAAGCTCACTGAATGTCTTGGGGGGGGTATTGGCAGAATGCAAGGTACTTGCGGAGGCCTTATGGCTGTTTTTCTAATTGCCGGTTATATAAATAGTGATGGTGATTTTGAAAATAATAAAAGTAGACTGGAAAACTACGCAAAAATCAAAGAACTAAATTATAAGTTTGTGGAAAAATTGGGCTCAAGTCAATGTATTGAACTCCTACGCGGAGAAGCGCCAAAAGGAGGAATGTGTAATCACATTCTCAAAGTTTGCAGTGAAATATTGGAAGAGTTCTTTATTAAGCAAGGTGTAAAATTTTAAAGTTATAGGCTAAAAAAATGTCAAGAATTAGCGTAAAAGATATAGAAGTTGGCGACAGCTTCAGCTCAATATTCTTGGTTGGTTCTGCCCAACTGGCCGAAAGTAAGAATGGCCCATTTTGGCGTTTGGAACTAAAAGATGCAACCGGAAATATTGAGGCAAAGATTTGGAGTCCATTGAGTCAAAAAGTAGAAGAGCTAAAAACCGGAGATTTTATAGAAATAAAGTGTAAGGCTTCTATTTTTAGAGAGCAAATGCAACTTACTGTTGAAGCTTTAAGAGTGATTGAAAATACAGACAAACTAAACTATGCAGATTTTTTAGCAAGCTCCGAGGTTGCTCCAATTGTTTTAATGAATAACTTAGAAGAGCTGGCACAAAATGAGCTAACCTACCTTCCTTGGAAAAACCTTGTTAAAGCAGTTCTTAATGATCCTAAAATTCGCCCAAAACTCCTTCTTGCTCCGGCAGCAAAATCTGTGCATCACGCTTATGTTGGCGGACTTTTGGAGCATACTTTGTCCGTGGGCAAGCTATGCTTAAAAATTGCCGATCATTATCCCGAGCTTGACAGACAATTATTGCTTGTTGCTGCTTTTTTTCACGACATTGGAAAGTTAGAGGAACTTTCAGGGGGAATAGCCAACGATTATACAGATGATGGTAAACTATTGGGGCATATTATTCAGGGAATTTTCATGATAAAACCCCACATGGAACAAAGTGGAGTGGATAAAAAACTTGCCTCTCACTTGGAACATTTGATTTTAAGTCATCATGGGCAATTGGAATACGGAGCTCCCAAAGTTCCACTAACTGCAGAAGCTTTTGCCTTACACTATGCTGATAATTTAGATGCAAAGTTAGCTCAAGTCAGAGAGGTTTTTAAAAACATTAACCAGATGCAAACAGGAGATTTAGAGCAAAACTCCAATCATAGGCAAGATGAAATCACTTGGTCACCTTGGATAAATTTGCTCAATCGTAATTTATGCCAAATGCCTAAAACTCCCCAAAAAATAGAACATGAACCAAGAAATAGTCGCCAAAATGATGAAAAGCAAGGTTCACTATTTGAAAACTTTTGAGGCTAATCATGTTTATAAGTATAGAGGGTATTGAAGGATCAGGAAAATCCACACTTTTACGCAATTTGGAAAATTATTTTTTATCTAAAGGAAAAAAAGTTTGTTTAACCCGAGAGCCCGGTGGTAGTGAGTTGGGGAAAAGTTTACGCTCCATTATTTTGAACCAAGACAGCAAAATCTCTTCACAAGCTGAACTTTTCTTATTTTTGGCAGATAGAGCCCAACACATTACAGATGTGATAAAGCCCTCCCTGGCAAGGGGAGAAATCATACTTTGCGATCGCTTTGTGGATAGCACAATTGTTTATCAAGGCTATGGACGAGGGCTTGATATTTTAATGCTTGAAAAGCTAAACCTCTGTGCAACAGAAGGACTTTTGCCAGAACTAACTTTTTTATTGGATTTAGATGCAGAAACAGGACTTTCGCGTGCTAAATCGAGAAATTATAAGAAAAATATGGAAAAATCTGAAGGCCGTTTTGAGGCCGAAGAGTTAAATTTTCACCTAAAAGTCAGGGAAGGATTTTTAACCTTAGCCAGTCAAAATAAAAATCGTATACAGATTTTAAATGCTAAAGAAAAACCAAATCAAGTGGCTGAACAGGCCATTGCAATTATAGAAAGCTTATGGAAATAAGTGCGCAAGATAAACACATAAATATTCTCTGGGATGCCTCACCACTGTGGGGACATTTAGTTTTAAATGCAGTGTTACAAAGTGGACTTTCCTATCAAATTATTAGGGCAAAACACTGCATTGAAAATAAAATAAATGGCAAAATATTAATTGTCCCCGGCGGATCAGGACGTTCTAAATCTAAACTCTTAGGTGAGGAAGGCAAGCAAGCCATACGCAAATTTGTGGAAAATGGGGGCATATACCTTGGACTTTGTGGAGGAGCGGGGCTTGCCTTAAGCGATGATCAAGGTGGACTTGGCTTATGCCCTTGGGGAAGAAATTCTTATAAGGACAGAATTCAGCATTTAATTTCAGGTAATGTATTGGCAAAACTGGCTGATCATGAACTTATCCCAAAAGATTTGCGAACAAAACATTGTGAGTTGCCGGTTTGGTGGCCCGGCAGATTTGCCGAACCAAAGGAACTTGAAAAGTGCAAAAGTCCACAAAATCCATTACAAGGTGAAGTGCAAGTTTTAGCGCGTTATGTGGACATGGGAACAGATCTTTATTTGTCTGATTTGCCATTAAAAAAACTTCCCTCAACCACCTTAGAAGATTGGAAAAATCTTTATGGTGTGAATTTACGCCCCAATTTATTAAATAATCAGCCCTGTATTATTAGTGGTTCTTACGGCAAAGGGCAGTATATTTTGAGTTATAGCCACTTGGAAACTCCCAAGGCAAAAAATGCTAATTACATTTTATGGCAAATACTAAAAAAACACCTCAAACTTGAAAGTCAAACTGAACTTAGTTTTAAAAATAATACAGAGCCACATTTTGAGATTTTTGCTAAAACACAGGCTGAAAATATTCTAAATGCCAAAGATTTTAATCCATCTTGGCTAGTTCCCAAAAGTAATTTTCCTCTTTTGGAAGAATTGTCTTATAAGTTAGAAGAAGTCTTTTTACTTTGCGTGGAACTGCATTTACTTTTCCCCAGAAAATCTTGGCTTTATGGTTGGCATAGCTCTATCCCGGGTTCACAGCTAAACGCCTTAAGAGTTGCATTAATGCGCTCCACACATTTGCAAATAACAGAAAAAAGAACAAGCTTTCTTGAAGAACATGGCCAAGAACTAAAAAATGACATAAATTTATTTATTCAAGGGGCAAGAAACTGGCTACTGGCCAAAAAGCTTAGCCTAACTTTGGCAGATAATGAACTTATTCCCGAAAAAATTATTCAAGAACAAAGACTTGAGCTGTTTGGACAGCAAATGCTTGGGGGTGGATTGTGTGGCTCTCTACTCGATTTGCTGGACGAATTTTTATTTTTGGAATAAATTTTCCCTAACTCCACTTTTTAAAAAAGTTTTTTCCCTAAAAAATAAATCTAGAATAAGGAAAAGCAATGCAATATTGTAATGTTATAGAAAATAATAAAAAATTACGCATAGTATATATGGGAACGCCAAAATTTGCCGCTGAAATTTTGGAAAGCCTCAGCAAATATCCCCACGGAGAAATTGTAGCCCTCTATGCCCAACCTGACCGCAAAGCAGGACGAGGGAATAAATTACAAGAACCTCCCACCAAAATACTAGCAAAAGAGCTTGGCTTAGAAGTTTACCAACCCATTAGCTTTAAAAATAATGAAGAAGAGCTGGAAAAAATGCGTGTTTTAAAGCCTGACGTACTCATTGTGGCGGCTTACGGTATGCTTTTACCTCAAGCCGTACTTGATATTCCACTATATGGGGCTTACAATGTCCATGCCTCCCTTTTGCCAAAATATCGAGGCGCTGCCCCCGTTCAGCGTTCCCTTATGGCAGGGGATAAACAAACAGGCGTAAGCATTATGAAGATGGAAGCAGGACTTGACACAGGGGCAATTTTATTGCAGCAAGCCGTTAATATACATGATGATGAAAATTTATGCGATGACACAGAAAGCTTACTTACTGCTTTAGCTAAAAGCGGTGGAACACTCATGCAAGCTTCTTTAAATATGCTGAGGGAAAATCGACTAAACTTTGTGGAACAAAATAATGAACTGGCAACTTATGCCTCAAAGCTAACTAAGCAAGAAGCTTTTATTAACTGGGAAAAAAGTGCTGAGGAAATACATAATCACGTCAGAGGTTTTTATCCCAATCCAGGTGCAACTACATTTTTACACTTTGAAAATAAAGAGCCTGTGCAAGTGCGAGTGGAAAAAGGTTTTGTTGCTGAAAGAGCAGGCTTCGACTTGCAAGAGTTTTACGCAAAAAATATTGATTTGCTAAAGGATAGACCTGTGGGAACAATTTTAGGAATTTTTAAAAATTATATTTTGGTTAAATGCTCTACAGGCCATTATGGAATTAATCAAATAAGACTTGCCGGCAAAGCCCCCATGGACGCAAAATCATTTTATAATGGCTATATAAAAAACAATCATAATTTATTTTTCCAAAGTCCAAAAGATTAGTTTCATGTTGCAAAATAGATTTAATGCCAGAGAATTTGCCATACAAGCAATTGTAAGAAGTTTTGAAACAACAGAACCTTTGCCATTGATTTTGGACAATATTTTTAAAACTGCAAAAATAAATCTAGAAAAAAATATGGCAAGTGTTGATTTTTCATATTTTAATCAAAATAAGGCTTTTTGCACTGAGCTTGTATACGCTTATTTACGCTTGGGCGGAATTTTGGAGCTTGGCTTAAATAAGTTGGTTAAAAAACCAAAATCCTTGCCTTTGGATTGCCAAATTTCCATTTGTCTTGGCTTCTACGAATTATTTTTGCACAAAGCAAATTCAAAAAGCCATGCTACAGTTTTTGAATATGTAGAATATATAAAGAAAAAGCATGGGAAAAAGTTTTCAGCCTTAGTTAATGGGGTGCTTCGCAATGCCCTGAGGGAACAAGAAAATTTTATAACTCTATTCCAAAATGCCATCAGTAAATTTTTGGATTTAAAAAACTTAAATCAAAAAAGCTTAAAAGTAATGTGTGACTACGCAAAACTTCCAAGCTTTTTTG
>CAYJHF010000064.1:0-12487 GCA_964369905.1 uncultured Mailhella sp.
TTGCACTTTTGTGACACAAAGAAACGGCGAAAGGGGAATATGCCCCAACTGCTTTCCATAGTCAAGCATTTTTTCATTTTTTTTTATTTTTTTTAAATATGCTGTAAAAAGTCTATAAATTCACGGTACAGTGCCTTGAAAACTACTAAATTCTTAAACTGTTCCTAATGTCTTCAAGTCTATTTCTGGCAAATAACAAATAAGAAATAATAAGTTCGCCTGAATTAAAGCTTGAGGTTATATATAATGGATTGTAGTTTGAAATTTTATTGAGATAATCCATAGCGGCTGCAAAATTCTCTTCATTGCCTTTTTCTCCGATTTCCGGATATAGTTTATACATAGCCTCCATATAATCACGCACAACTAAAATTACGCCTTGCACTTCATAAATTTTATTGTCTAAAGTGTAAAAAGCTTGATTTTGTGTGTCTTGCAATAGACCGAGGGCATAACCAATTATTGTTTCACCTAGAATTACATTATAAGCCGAATAAATATCATCTGTTCTTGCATTATAAACAGCTTCACCATTTAACAAGTCTGTTTTATATTTTTCTATCAATTCAAATGCTTTTTCATAAGAACCCTCAGCAGATGGAATAAACCACATACCCCAGCGAGAAGGGCTAATACCAAAATAATTCAATCTGGACTTGTATAAATCATCATTTTCCTTATCGCTATTACCAAGCTTCGCAATTACTGTAGAATAGTGTTCCAAGAGCATTTTTGTAGCCACATAAACCCCAAATTGGCGATAAGCTCTGTTGTCCAAAATATATTTGTTAAACAAAATATCATTGGCAGTCCAACCAAATATAGAATTCATTTCATATTGCATCTGATTTGTTAGAGCATTTAGCAACTGTACGCCTTTTTCCTCTTCACTCATATTTTCAGAGAGTTGCACCTCGTAAGGACTTGCAAAGGTTGTTTTATCAATTAATGAGTAAACCTTTTGGCTACCCCACATCACAAAAAGTATTCCAATAAATACCAATAGTTGGATTAAAATAGTTTTTCCTGCTATTACAAAATGGTGATTATTTAACTTAAGCATAAAAATTTCCTGACCTTATCAATTTCGTTTTATGAAATTATAAGTCTTAATGTATAATAGTCAAATTTTATTTGTGTGTCGACATTAAAAGCCAATAATTGGGCATTTGCCTAATAATTGGCTTTTAACTGCCCATAATTAGGCAAATGCCAGTATATATTTGAAATTAAAATTCAATAATTTTTTTTATCCATATTATTTTAGTATGTTCACAACTATTTAAATTTTTGCAAAAATTTAGTAGTAAACACTCTCATTTTATAACTAATTATCTGAAATAAAATAAAAAAATAAAATATTTTTTTGGCACAAATTTTGCAATACTTGGTAAAGATTGTTTTTTTTAGCACAAGAGATGTAATACAAGCTGTCAGTTTATAATTTTACTTTTTTATGAACTGACTTAGTAAAAATCATGTTACATTCAAACAGTCTCGGAGAATTTTATGGATTTTATTGACTTATTGATTATTTCTTTAGCAGGGTTTTGTTCAGCCTTGATTAAAACCGGTGTTGGAGTTGGGGCAGGAATATTTTTATTACCTACTTTGGCCATGGCCTATCCTGCGAAAATTGCTCTGGGTATTGGTGCACCAATTATGTTAGTTTCAGATGTTATTGGCCTTAGGCTTTACTGGAAGCAATGGGCTGATAATATGACTTTGAAAAAATTACTTGCCTCAGCCATTCCGGGCATGGTTATTGGCACAATTTTATTGCCAATTATTCCCAACGAGTTATTTAAAATCTTTATTGGCGTATTTGGTATGATTTACGCTTTTAATATGCTTTTTCCCGAGTTTGCACTGGCAAAGGCTTTTAAGCAAGGTGCTAATGTTTTCAATAAGAATTTTGAAGGAAAGCAAATATATATATTTGGTTTTGGTGGTGGCTTTGCTACAGTTTTAGCCCATGCCGGCGGCCTTGTTTGGTCTTTATTTTTACATTCTGCCATTCCAGACAAAAGAACCTTTGTGGGAACCATTGTTTTAATGTTTTTCTTAACCAATATATATAAAACAGTGGCCTATTTATATATTGATATTCTGCAAGTTGATTATTTATTTTCTGTGTTAATTGCAGTTCCGGCAATTTTTATTGGCAGTATTGTAGGTAATACACTTAATAAGAAAATGAATGTGGCCTTGTTTAGAAAAATTGTTTTAATATTGATTTTTGCCGTTTCTTTCAAACTAGCATTTTAAGAAAAAAATATAGATTGGAAACTTTAAAAAAAAGGTGAGGTGTTAAGAATATTATGGAAGGTACATGATGAGGTTAAGGTAGAGTTAATTGTGGTTTAACGTTTTACAGGAGTTTTTATGAAAAGAGTATCATTGACAATCTTTTTAGTTTTAGCGGCTATAATAGTTGCAGGTTATCTTGTTCTGGTTTCGCAAATGGAAACCATATTGGCAACTTCTCCCGATGGATATGGGTTTTATGCAAAGCTTAGTGGATATGCACAAGGTGGAGCAAATCTTCCTCATATTTATATAACCATTGCAGTTTTGTTCTGTGCAGCCTTTTTATTCTTTAGTGAGTTAATTCCCATTGCCTGTACAGCTATATTAATTCCGGTTGCTTTAAGTACCCTTGGCGTGCTTTCAGTTAAGGACGCATGGATTAACTTTGGTAATACAGCTATTATTACCATTGTTGGTTTATTTATGCTTGGGGAAGCAACTTTTGCTACAGGATTTGCTCAGCGCTGTGCCAGAGGAATTATTCAAAAGGCCGGAAGTTCTGAAACTTTACTTTTAGTTGTTGCTATTGCTATTATTGGATTTATGTCAGCATTTTTAAATAACTCTGGTATTACAGCTATTACACTACCAATGCTTATTTCCATAGCTCGCCAAGCTCACCTTTCTCCTTCAAGAATTTTACTGCCAACAGCTTATGCAGCCTCTGCCGGCGGAACTCTTTCTCTTGTGGGCACAGCTCCCAACATGGTAACCAATGCCCTTATTCTTGAACTTGCCCCCGGAACCAGACAGTTTGGGTTCTTTGAATTTGGTCTTTATGGTTTACCGCTTATGATTTGTATTATCCTTATGTATATTTTATTCAGTAAATGGCTTATCCCTAATAAGCAAGTTGCTGACAATGTAGTTTTTGAAGAGGAAGAAGAAATTCCTTACACCCCTAAAATGTGGGTTGCCGGTGGTATTTATTTGGGTGTTATTATTTGTATGGCCACAGGTTGGGTTCCTTTAACTTCAGCTGCCATGCTTGGTGCCATGCTTTGCGTATTAACTCGTTGTATGAGTATGGAGCACGCAATTAAGGCTGTTGATTGGGCAACAATTTATATCTTTGCAGGTGCTTTGGCCCTTAGTTTTGCCATGACAAAAACCGGAGCGGCTAAGGTTTTAGCTGACATTATTTTGGGTGTTGTTTCTGATCCATTCTCAATCTTGGTAATTACTGTTGTATTTACAGGGCTTATTACCAACGTAATGTCAAATACAGCAGCCACAGCTATGATGATTCCATTGGTAATTCCTCTAGCTTTAGATATTGGCGTTAGTCCACTTCCATTTGCTATGGGTATTACAGCCATTGCTTCTGCTTGTTTCTTAACTCCAATTGCAACTCCGTCAAATACCATGGTGTTAAAGCCCGGTGGTTATAGCTTTGGTGACTATGTAAAATACGGCTGGCCATTACAGTTAGTGGCATTTATCCTAGTTCTTGTTCTTGTTCCATGGATTTGGCCATTCTAAGAAACTTTAAATTATATAAACAATCAGCCCTAAATTATATTTAGGGCTGAGAAACTAAAAAAAACAAATTTTGGCTTACATACAAAATGTAAATTTTGTATAGAAGAGTTCTCTGCTTGGTTTATGCAAAGAACTGTAAATATAAAAAGAGGTAAGATATGAAACCAAGAAAGAAAGTGGACATCCTTATCCTTGGCATGGGAGCGGCGGCAGAACTTGCGGCCATTTATGCACACGATGCCAATCCGGATTTGGATATTCTCATTGCTACAAAGGCCCTCAAAGGAAAAGGTGGCTGTAGTAGAATGGTTCAGGGCGGATTTAACGTGGTGCTTGATCCAGATGATTCACATGAAAAGCATCTGATGGACACTTTAAAAGGTGGCCAATATGTGAACGACCAAGAGCTAGCTAAAATCCTTGTGGAAGAAGCAACTCCTACAGTTAAGGAATTGGAAACCGTTTGCGGATGTTTCTTTGACAGACGCGAAGATGGACACATTCACCAAAAGCCTTTTGCGGGACAATGTTTTGATAGAACTGTTCACAAAGGTGATTTAACCGGAATTGAAATTATTAGCCGAACCACTGAGCAGGTATTTAAGCGTCGTACGCCCATACTTGAGGAAACCAGAGCTGTGGAACTTTTGCTTGATAAAACAGGTAAAATTGTAACCGGTGCTTTGCTTTTTGATATGCGCAACGGTGAGTTCTTCACTGTTGAAGCTGCTGCCACCTTGGTGGCAACAGGCGGCGGCCCCACTCAATATCGTTTCCACGCTCCAGGGCCTGAAAAAGCAGGTGATGGTATAGCCATGCTTTACCGTGCAGGCGCTTTAATGCGTGACATGGAAATGGTGCAATTCCACCCCACCGGACTTATTGTGCCCGGTAGTGTTGTGGCCGGTGCTCTTCTTGAGGAAGGACTTCGCGGAGCGGGTGCTCACCTTTATAATGGTAATGGTGAACGCTATATGCTCAATTATGCTCCTGATGTGGCTGAAAGAGCAACTCGTGACGTTGTAAGTAGATCTGCTTATTTAGAGATGCTTGCAGGGCGTGCTTGTCCTGAGGGCGGAGTAAGGATTGATGCTGCTCACATGGGTGCTGAGTTTGTACTCAAAAACTTCCCTGGTATGGCTGAGCGTTGCGAACAATTTGGTTTTGATCTTGCCCGTGGCCAAGTGCCAATTTCTCCAACTGCTCACTTCTTTATGGGTGGTGCTAGTATTAATGCTGAATGTCAATCACATTCACACCAAAAGCTGTTTGTAGCCGGTGAAGATGCAGGTGGCGTTCACGGTGCTAACAGACTTGGTGGCAATGGTATTTGTGAATCTTGTGTTTACGGACGCCTAGCCGGTAAATCCTTGGCTAAATATCTTTCAACTCCAGCCAATCGCAAATTTGTTGAAACAGCTCCAAATTTTGCTGAAGAAGCCATTGCCAGAATTTCTGCTCCAAATAGCAAAACAGGCGGCAAATCTCCTTTTGATAACCGCAAGGAAATGCAAGAAGTCAACTGGCTCAAAGTTGGTGTTGTGCGTAATAAAGAAGATATGGAAACAGCAAAAACCGAGTTTGCAAGCTTAAGACAAGATATTGATAATGCAAGCGTTGGAAGAAGCCTTGCTTACAACATGGAGTTTAATGTTCACCTTGATACTTTGAACATGATTGATAATTCCAATATGGTTCTTGCCTCAGCCATGAACAGAGATGAAACTAGGGGTGCACATACTCGCCTTGATTTCCCAAATCAACGTGATGAAATAGGCTTGTTTAATACATTCCTAACCATGGGTGCAGACTTACTTCCGGTTCTCGAAAAGAGAGATGTTGTATTCAAGTATAAATCACTTGAAGAATGCCAACAATATAAAAAGTAACAGATTAGGAGAAAAGAAATGAAAAAACCAGAATTTGAATATAGAAGTCCATTACAATGGGGCGAATTAGATCCTTACAGACGTGGCAGAAGCCATGTGGGAATGTGGGCTTGGTTATTACAACGTATTAGTGCAATTTTTATTGTATTTTTCTTGTGTTTCCATATGTTTTATACTTATAAGCCTTTTTTACAATTCATGTTATTACTCGTGGTAACTTTCCACGCCGCTCTTGGAATTAGAGTAATCTTGCTTGATTTTAATATTGTAAATATTAAACATCAAAAATGGCTCATTCCCTGGACACTTGGTATTGCTCTTGCAGTAATGTTAATTGTTTGGCTTTGTATCTATTAATTCATAAGGAGCGATTATGTCCAATCTGCGTACAGTTCGTATTTTTAGATACGATCAAGAAAAACCAACCGAAGGTTTTTTCCAAACCTATCAATTGGCCATTGATAATCCGGATATGACCACCATTCTTGACGTTCTTTTGAGAATTCAAAAGGAGCAAGACCCAAGCATTGCTTTTAGATATGCTTGTCGTGTTAATATGTGTGGTTCTTGCGGTATGGTTATAAATGGAATTGAAGGCCTAGCTTGTAAAACAAACGTAAAGGATTTGCCAAATAATCAAGACATTACTTTACGTCCATTAAACCACTTCCCCATTATCAAAGACTTAGTTGTTGATATGGGACCATTTTTTGATAAATATGAAGATACATTGCCATTTTTTGAGCCAAAAGAAAAAAGAGATGAGCCTTATGTAATTCTTCCCATTGATAAATTCCGCCAAGACATAGGCATGGCAACTGACTGTATTGCTTGTGGTTGCTGTGTGTCCAGTTGTACCATGGTAAATGATCATGGTGATTATGCAGGCCCAGCTTCATTAAACCGTGCATTTACCTTGCTTGCTGACGAAAGAGATGCTCTTTTTGAGCCAAGACTTACCAGAGCTTTGGAAAGTTGTTTTCAATGTCGCACAGAGCTTAACTGTACTGAAGTTTGCCCTAAGAAAATTAGTGGAACTCAAGCCATTAAATACATTCAACGTCTTGCCCTCAAAAATCTTTCTTCTCTAAAGCCCATTGGAGCAGAAGAGGAAGTAAAGGCTGAGGCTTGCGCCGTTGCAACTGAAGCTACAGAAGCTCCAGTAGCAGAAGCAGCAGCAAAGCCAACTTGTGGTTGTGCAAAAGAGCAAGCCGGTGATTTCTCAAGACGTACATTCCTAAAAAGTGCCACAGGTATTGTTGGCATTAGTACAGGTGTTGTTTTAACCGGTATTCTTGGCGCTAGCGCCATAGGACCCACCACAGGCACACAGGCTGCCCAATGGGTTCCGGTTGGTAAAGTAGATGATTTTGCCGAAAATACAATTAAAACCGTAACCATTGAGTATGAAAGAAAGAATGCTTTCCACACTGAAAAAGTGGTTGCCCCTGTAATTGCTCGCAGAGATAGTGGAGATGATTTTATTTTCTTCAATACCTCTTGCCCACACCTTGGTTGCGCTGTTTTGTATGATCAATTTACAAATCGCTTTGAATGTGCCTGCCATGGTGGTGCTTTTGACATTGATGGCAATGTAACTGCCGGCCCTCCGCCAGAGCCATTACCACGTTTGCCATGGAAAATTCAAGATAATATTGTAATGGTGGAGGTAGTATAATGAGTTTAAAAGATACTTTTGGCTGGGATAAATACCTAAAGCCATTCTTATTCAAAGAATTACCAAGAAGTACAGGTTGGAGTGCCATCATCGGTACTTTATGCGCCATGATTTTCTTCATTATGGTAGTTACAGGCATGGTTTTGGCCTTCTATTATGTGCCAGATCCAGATAAAGCTTATGATTCTGTTATGTATATCAGCAATGAAGTTGCCATGGGTAAAATTGTGCGCGGACTTCACCACTGGGGTGCAGGGGCCATGGTTTTCTTGGTATTTGTTCACCTTTTCATTGCCTATTTACACGGTTCTTACCAAAAACCACGCCACTTTACATGGCTTACAGGCGTGCTTTTACTTTTAACTGTTATTGGCCTTGGTTTCACAGGTTACTTATTGCCTTGGGACTTAAAAGCTTATTGGGCAACCATGGTTGGTGCAAAAATTCCTGATCAATTCCCCATCGTGGGCAATTTTATCTCCAGAATTATTCTTGGCGGTGAAAACATTTCAGGCTTTACTCTAACCCGTTTCTATTCTGTGCACACACTTATTTTACCTGCCATGTTGGTGTGTTTTGCCGCTGTGCATATTTATTTGATTAGGGTGCACAACCTTTCAGATCCAAGAGAGCGTTTTTCCGGTGAAAAACTACCTCCAGAACTTGATAAACCACCTTACCGCTTCTTCCCTGAGCACATGAACCGCACCTTTATTGGTTTTGGTGTTGTGTTTGTGATTTTGCTTTGGCTCTCAATCTTTGTAGATCCACCAATGGAAGATAGAGCTGGAACATTTATTCCTGATTATTTACCAAGACCTGAATGGTATTTTATGTGGTTATTCCAACTACTTACCTACTTTACCGGTGCTTGGGAGCTTATCGGAACCATTATAATTATCTTTGGTTGTCTTATTGCCCTCTTTGGTGTGCCTTACTTTAGCGAAAGCAAAATGAAAGGCATTATCAATCGTCCAATTTCTGTAGCTGTTACAGTAACATTCCTTGTTTGCGTAACCTTCCTTACGGTTATGGCCTATCACGAAGCTTCACCATATAATAAAACCATCTTGGTGCCTTCTCGTGATATGTCAGTTGCTGAAAGAAATGGTATGTACACTTATATTGAATATGAATGTGCTTATTGCCACAATATCTTAGGCGAAGGCGGACACAGAACAGGGCCTGACATGGCAAATATGGTTAGAAAAGATCGCACTGAGCAAGAAATCATTGATTATATCAAAGATCCTAAATCTCAAATGTCTTCAACCACCATGCCAGCCTATGTGCTTAGCGACTTGCAACTTAAAGATTTGGCTGCCTTTATCCTTTCTTTAGATTTCTCAGGACGCAAGCCCATTAAAATTGATACAGCCCCAATTTTAGAAGAAATTGAAGCTAAACGTAAATAATTGTATGATAATGGGGGTTTTTATGCCCCCATTACTATAAGAATTGTATGATATTTTAATTGATAATTAAACGGAGAATATTATGTCTGATTTTGATTATAAAATTGTAGAAGAAGCTGCAAAGCAAATCTATATTAAAGCCCTTACAGATCTTCCGCCTGATGTGCGTGAAGCCCTCAAAAAAGCCTATGATAGAGAAACTTATCCGTCAGCCAGAGCAATTTTTGATGCCATGTTCAAAGCCATTGAAATTGCCGACACAAAGGGCAGATTACTTTGCCAAGATACAGGCCTACCAATTTACAAAGTAAAGGTTGGCACTGATTTCCCTTGGAATGGTGCTAAAATCAAAAAGGCCCTTTACGAAGGTTCAAAAAGAGCAACTCAAGAGCACCCCTTTAGAAGTAGCTCTACCCACACCATAACCAGAGTAAATCCACAAACTTCTGTGGGCGATGGCTTACCTGTAATTTATTGGGATTTTGTTGAAGGTTATGACAAACTTGATATTTTAATTGTTCCAAAGGGTTCAGGCTCTGAAAACATGAGTAAGATGCAAATGTTCTACCCTCAACACGGCATCAAAGCAGTGAAAAAATTCATTCTTGACACAGTTGTGGAAAGTAGTGGAAACCCCTGTCCTCCGGGGATTATCGGCGTTGGACTTGGTGGAACTTCTGATCTTGTGGTTAAACTTGCCAAGGACGCAATTTGTCGCCCTGTAGGCCAAAGAAACCCTGATCCTATGCTTGCTGAAATGGAAGTTGAACTTGAAGAAGCCATCAATGCAACAGGCCGTGGAGCTCAAGGGCTTGGCGGTGATGTTTCCTGTTTGGCCGTACACATTGAGGCAGCTTATACCCACATCACTCAAAACCCTGTGGCTGTAAATACACAATGTTGGCCAGCCAGAAGAGCAAGAGCCATCATTTCCCCAAATAAAGACGTTGAAATCGGTTACTAGAGATTTTCTGGGAGAGAAAACTTTTTTGAAATAAAGGTTTTCTCCCAGCCCCTCTTGCAAAAAACTTTATTTTTTAGGCTTATTGTTAATGTTTGTCTATTAGTAATAACCGATTAAAACAAAAAATTATTGATTTTTATAATTTTCATAATTTTAATTTTTTATGAGAAACTTTTTAGGAGAATAAAATGAGTACAGTTCATAGACTAAAATCACCATTTTCAGAAGAAGACATTCGCAAGCTTCGCTGTGGTGATATTGTATATTTTGATGGCCCGCTTTTTGGTATTCGTGACCTTACCCAAATCTATATTTTTGATAAAGGTAATGAACCGCCTGTAAGCCTCGAAGGAATGCCTTGTATTCACACCGCCCCAAGTCTTCGCAAAGTTGGCGATAAATGGGAAATTGTTGTGGTTGGAACTACCACAAGCACCAGAATGGATCGCTTCTCACCAGGACTTATGGAAAAATATGGCGTGCGTGCAATTATAGGTAAGGGTGGATTATATCAACCAAGCCTTGAAGCCATGCAAAGACATGGTGGGGTTTACCTTGCCATTGTTGGTGGAGCTGCCGCCCTTGAAACCGAACAAATTGAAGAACTTGAAGAAGTTTATTTTGAACACCTACACCCCGAAGCCCTTTATCGCTTTAGGGTTAAAGACTTTGGACCACTCACTGTGGCCATGGACAGCCACGGTTGCCATATGTATGAAAATGTAACCGAAGAAGTTCAAAAAAGATTGCCTGAAATTTACAAAAAATTAGGCGTTGATTAATAATTAATTATTAGCTATAATCTTGCTCCATAGCCTTAATGAATATTTAAGGCTATGGGCTTTTTGTTTAATTAGCCTATGCTGAAAATGTGATAACTATTTATAAATAAAAATGTTTTTTTAAATAAGTCTAATCAAAGCTGGAGCAACTGCGACAGCTTTGTGTGACGTAAAGTGAGCCACAATTCACTTGTGGCGTCCATAATGTGGCACTTGGAGACAACGTGCCTTTACTGAAAAACACAAAAATTGTGTTTTTCAGCGTGAACTAATTAGGTTAAAACTAAGGTTTATAGCTTATGATTTTGCCGGGAACAACTTATCGCTCATTATTGGAGCTTACAAATCTTCTTATTTCAGAAGTTGATTCTGATAAATTTTTCAATTGTTTGGCCAATTATTTCCAAGAAAAATTTAGCTGTGATCGAATTAGTCTTAGTATTTACAGGGCTGAAAGTGATAGTTTGGACTGGTTTGCCGCCGCCCTTGGGGTTAATGTTACAAAAATGGACGGCAAGCAACCTTTAAGAGGCCCCCTTTGCAGATTAGCCATTACCACAAAGCAAATTGAAATTATTCCCGATTTAAAAAAATACAAAGATCACATAGCCATAAAATATATGCTAGATGCCGGACTACGTTCTGCCATTGCAATACCTTTAATTAGCAGAAATACTGTAGTTGCCGCCATAGTTATTTCCTATGCCAGTGAATTGCCAGAAAATATTAATGATTTAATTAGTATTATAAAAATACTCTCACCACAAATTACCATTGCTGTTGAGAATATGCTTATTTATGATAGGCTAAAACAACAAAACGAATACTTACACGATCAAATTGACAGTATTTTAAAATCCGATGATATGGATCAGGTGACAACACGTTTCTTTTTTAGCTGTACAGCTATGAAAGAAATTATGCAACAAATTACCACCATTTCAAACAGTGATGTACCTGTTTTGCTTAGCGGAGAAACAGGAACAGGTAAAGAATTTTTAGCCCGCTATATTCATAGTAACAGCAAAAGAAGTGATAATAATTTTATTAAGGTTAGCTGTCCTGCCCTCTCCCCCACCTTGTTTGAAAGCGAACTCTTTGGCCATGCCAAAGGAGCTTTTACCGGTGCTTTAAGCCGTAGAATTGGACGCTTTGAGCTTGCTAACAAAGGCAGTATATTTTTAGATGAAATAGGTGAGCTGGACATTATTTTGCAAGCCAAGCTTTTGCACGTTCTTCAAGATGCCTCCTTTGAAAGGGTTGGAGAAAGCAGTCAAATTGATGTTGATGTACGATGTATTTCGGCAACCAATGCCGATTTATATAAAATGATGAATGAGGGAACTTTTAGGCGTGATTTATTTTATCGCATGGGCGTTGCCACCATACAAATTCCTGCTCTTCGCGATAGAAAGGGCGAAGCCCTATTGATGTTTAATCATTTAATCAAGCTATATTCAAATGACATGGAAATTTCTGAGCCCATGGTACACGCTAGCACAGAAGAGATTTTGGAAAAATATGATTGGCCAGGCAATGTGCGTGAATTATCAAATATGGTTTCAAGAATTTTAGTTTTACACCACAAGGACAAAATAATCACACCGGATCACGTTCTACCATTAATGGAAAACAATGCCTTTGGCAGAAAAACAAGCCTTGAACAAAATAACATGAGCCAACAATTTCACAAAACAAGTTTGCCCATCACAGAGGATAATAGTTTGGCCAATATGGAAAAAGCCCATTTAGAAAGTGTGCTGGCACAAACTCAAGGAAGAATTGGAGGCCCTTTAGGAGCGGCTAAACTTCTCAATATCCCACGCACTACCTTACAATATAAACTCAAAAAGTATAATATTTCACCCAATAGTTTTAAGCAATAATATAAAAAAAAGCCTGCTAAGCAGGCTTTTTTTATACATATTTATGATTTGGAATTATTCCCTATTGCCCATAAGTCTAAG
>CAYJHF010000065.1:0-12449 GCA_964369905.1 uncultured Mailhella sp.
TCACTTGTGGCGTCCACAACGTGGCACTTGGAGGCAACGTGCCTTTGTAGAAAAAATCAAAAATTGACTTTTTCTGCGTGAACTAATTATAAATTTTGATTAAACGTTTTTTTCAAAAAACTTTCCATGGGAGTTTTTATGCGATTTGTGGATGAAGCCATTATTAATGTTAGAGCCGGTAAAGGCGGTAATGGTTGTGTTTCTTTTAGAAGGGAAAAATTTGTACCAAGGGGTGGCCCTGATGGTGGCAATGGGGGCTATGGGGCTTCTATTTATGCTAAAGCCAGTAATCGCTTACATTCCCTTTATGATTTTAGGTTAAAAAGAAATTATGAAGCCCAAAACGGCAGCGATGGTTCAGGCAGTCAATGTGATGGACGCAAGGGCGAAGATTTAATTTTAGAATTTCCTGTAGGTACTCAACTTTTTGAAAGAACTGAATTTGAAGAGGTTCTTGTTGCTGACCTTTCTGACCCTGAAGCCTGCATCTTAATTGCACAAGGCGGTAGAGGTGGTAAAGGCAATGAGCACTTTAAATCTTCAACCAATAAAGCACCACGCTTTGCCCAAAGGGGTGAAGATGGAGAGAGTAAATCTCTTAGGCTTGAGCTTAAAATTTTAGCTGATGCTGGCCTGCTTGGTTTGCCAAATGCCGGAAAATCCACGTTCCTATCCAAAATTTCTGCGGCCAGACCAAAAATTGCAGATTATCCTTTTACGACGCTTAGCCCAAATCTTGGAGTTTTAATTGATGAATACGATCCAGATAGTCGCATGATTGTTGCTGACATTCCGGGTCTAATTGAGGGCGCTCACGCCGGACTTGGCCTTGGAGATAGATTTTTAAAGCATATTGAAAGAACAAGGTTTTTAATCCATATTTTAAGCGCAGAAGATATAAATAAAAACGAAAACCCTTTTGCCGGTTTTGAGCTAATTAATGATGAATTATTTCAGTTTGATGAAGAGCTAGCAGAGCGTTTACAAATTGAAGTAATCAATAAAATTGATTTATTAAGTGAAGAAGAGTTGGCTGAAATTGCCGAGCTTGCAAAAAATGAAGGACGAGAAGTATTCTTTATCAGTGCTAAGGAAGGGCTTGGACTTGAACCACTTTTGCAAAGAATGTGGAAACTAAGAAATGAACTTGATTTGAATGAAGCTTTAGTGCACTATCAAGAAGAAGAGATTAGCAATGATGAAGAATTTCCTGAAATTGAAGTTTTCTATGTTAGGGATTAACCTTATTTCTGTCTAAAGGAATAATTTTGATTCTTTAATATTTTCTAACTCATTATAATTTTTATGGTCTGAAAAATTGAGATAAAAATGCAAAATCGTCAACAATCCATTATTAAAGCAAGATGTATTATAATTAAAGTAGGCTCTGCTGTTTTAACAGATGAAAAAGGGCTGGCCGAAGATGTTTTAAAAAACTTGGTTGATCAAATTGCCACCTTACATCAACAAGGAATTAAAGTTTGTCTTGTTAGCTCAGGTGCTGTGGCGGCAGGAAAAAAAGCTTTGCCCGCTAAGTGTAAAGTTGTTGGCATGGCAGGAAAACAAGGAGCTGCTGCCATAGGGCAAGGCAGGCTTATGCGTATTTATGAAGATGCTTTTGCTAAACATAAAATAATCTGCGCTCAAGTTTTGCTTACCCGTGACGACCTAAAAAGTCGTGAACGTTTTTTAAATGCAAAAAATACTTTCTATCAGCTATTACAGTGGAATGTTATCCCCATAGTTAATGAAAACGATACAGTTGTTACAAAAGAGCTAAAATTTGGTGATAATGACTCGCTAGCCTCATTGCTAACAAATCTTATTGAGGCTGATTTGTCCATTAACCTAACTTCAACCAGCGGAGTTTTGGCAGAAAATCCATTAACTTCCGAGCTACCTGAAATTCCAATTCTTGAAAGTATTGAAGATATAGAAAACTTGGATTTAAAGGCTTTGTGTGGCGGTAAAACGAGCCTTGGGACGGGTGGAATGTACTCAAAATTACTTTCAGCCAAACGCACAGCCCAGCTTGGTGTTCCTACTTTAATTTTGCCTGGCAAAGAAAATAATGTTATTATTAAAGCCATGAATTTTGAAAAAATAGGGACTTGGATTTGCCCACTGAAAAAACACGTTTCCAGACGTAAATATTGGCTTGCTTATCAGTCAGAAGTACAAGGAAGCATAGAAATAGATGCAGGAGCTTTTGAAGCCTTGAGTATGTCAGGGAAAAGCCTTTTACCCGGTGGAATTACCAAGGTTGAAGGTAATTTTGGTGTTGGTGCACTCGTGGAGATTATTTATGCTGATAAAACCATTGCTGTGGGGCTAACAAATTATCAAGCCTCTGATTTACGCAAAATAAAAGGACTTAAAAGACTTGAAGTTGCTGCTACACTAGGTAATGCCCACTATCCGGAAGTTATTCACCGTGATAACTTACTCCTAAATGCAGCTATTTAATCCTCTTGTGAAGAGATGCAAATGATTTTTCAAAGGGGGAGCTTTTGTAAAAGTTCCCCCTTAAAATTTTAATTCGATGTTGAATTATGTGATAATATTGTTAATAAAAATAAAATTTATTAAAACAATAAAGCTTTAACCCTATTCAGCCACTTGATCTTGCCATAAGGTTGTACCAAACCAATAATCACTTCTTTCTTTAAGCCAGTTAACTCCGTGCATTTGTCTAATCCAAGTATCAAAAACATTTAGAGTATTTAGCTCACCCTTTCTGACAGCAAAGCCAATTGGTTCACGATAGCTTGTAATTTCAAAACTCTTTCTTACTTTTTCCGGATTTTTTGATAATACTATTGTGGGTAGAGGCTTTGATGAAATAAAAACATCAGCTCTTCCACTTAAAACCTCTTCAATTGCCGGTGCTTCTTCATTAAAGTATTTGATTTCAGCATTGGGAATTTGACTTTTTATTAGTGGAACAGCTGAAGAACCTGTTCTAGCTGCAATAACTACGTCCTTAGAATTTAAATCTGCAAAGGTTTTAATATGCTTGCCTGTTTCAATATTTATTATGGCGTCCATGGTTGCATAATCATAAGGAACAGAGAAATTAACTGAAAGTCCTCTTTGTACATTTGCTCCCATTCCACCAATAATAACATCAAACTTACCGGCTAAAAGAGCAGGAATAATTCCGTCCCAATTGGTGGGAACAAGTTGTAGCTCAACACCTAAATCTTGAGCTAGTTTTTTAGCTACATCTATTTCAAAGCCAATATATTCTCCCTCTTTATTTTGCATAGCCCAAGGCACAAAAGAAGAAAATCCAACTCGTAATACTCCCCTTTCCACAATTTTATCTATTGTTTCTTCATGTTCATTTGCCATAGCAAAGTTTGTTGAAAAACTTACTAACATACAAAGTGAAAGCAACAAGGTGGTGATTTTTTTTACATTCAAAGCAAAAATAGACATATAGCCTCCTTTAGTTATAAGGTTTAAACTTTTGATAAATAAATGTTGGAATACTAATTAAGGCAGTTAAAATAAAATAAAAAATTGCAACCAAGATCCAAGTTTCAAAAGATAAAAATGTTTCAGAAATAAGTGCTCTGGCTTTTTGTGTTAAATCAGCCACAGCAATTGCACTAACCAATGAAGTATCTTTAATTAAAGAAATTAATTGCCCTGAAAAGGAAGGTAAAATATTGCGCAAAGCTTGAGGAATAATAACACTAAACAAAGTTCTGCTTGTATTCATACCAAGGCTAAATGCACTTTCCCACTGAGAACGTGGAATTGAAATCAAACCACCTCTAAAAATCTCAGCTAGATAAGCTCCTTCAAACAGTGCTAATGTTAAAACAGCAGAAATAAAGTTTGAAAAGTTAAAAATTGGCGCAAAAACATAATAAAAAATAAATAGCTGAATTAGCAAAGGTGTATTCCTGATGGCAGAAATTATATTATCTGCAACAAACTTTGCTACAGGAGAACTTGAAAGCATGGAAAAGCAAAGAGTAAAGCCTATAAAAACAGCTAAGAATAGACTACTGATAATCAGTAAAAGTGTTAAATAAAGTCCTTCAAGTAAGGGGCCAGATTTAAAACCATCCAAACCAAACACTCCAACAAAACGCCAAATTCTATTCCATTGCCAACGATATTGCGTGCTTGCCTCATTATAAATAAAATGTGCTAAAACAATAAAAGTAAGCAGCAAAATTATAGAGCCAAGATTTTCCCTAAAAAAAATCCTTATTTTTTCAGCCAAAGTTATGTTTGGTATGCTTTCTTCTGAACTACAATTAATTGACATATTTATATAAGTTTATGTGTTTTTTATCTTTAATATTGATGATTTTTTATTTTTTAGTAACATAAATTTTTTAAAATAAGAGTGTTATATGCAGATTTTAAAACATTTCAAAATACCACGTTAAAAATTATGGTTTTATTATTGCTTTGTCAATGAATTTGATAACTAGCAAATAAAAAATTTAAATTTGCTTTTTATAGGGGAAAAATGACAAAATATGATAGGAAACTAAATTTTAGTTAAAATGGAATAAGAATTTAGAAATTATAAAAAAAGCCCTATTTTCTAGGGCTTTTTTTATTTATATTTTCAACATATTATTCAGCATCTTCAGTTTCTTCAGTTGCTTTAACCGGTGCTTCATACTTTGTTAATTCTATAATTGCCATGGGAGCACTATCTCCACGACGGGGTATAGCAAGCTTTATTACTCTTGTATAGCCACCTGGAATACCTGCATATTGTGGTGCAATTTCATCAAAAAGTGTTTTGACTAATTGGTGTGAACCAAGTACACGGTAAGCTTGACGGCGGGAATGAAGATCATTCCTTTGAGCAAGGGTAATAAGTGGCTCGACAACACCACGCAAATCCTTAGCTTTAGCTTCGGTTGTGCGTATTCTACCGTGAGTTAAAAGTGCTTTTGCCATATTAATAAACATGGCTTTGCGATGGGAGGGATTTCTTCCCAATTTTCTACCGGAATTACTATGCCTCATGGTGTTGTTTCCTCTTCCATTCCTGATATTTTTTATCAAAGGAGTCTATTTTAGTGCCAAAATCAAGCCCCATATTCACAAGGAGGAGTTTGATTTCATCAAGGGACTTTTTCCCAAAATTCTTTGTTCTAAGCATATCATTTTCGCTTTTCTGTACTAGCTCACCAACCGTAGAAATGTTTGCACTTCTAAGGCAGTTCATTGCTCTAACTGAAAGCTCTAAATCGTCAATGCTTTTGAAAAGATTTTCGTTAATATCACCCACATCACTAATACCAAGACTACTTTCATCTGAAACCTGCTCATCAAAATTGATGAACATTGATATTTGTTCTTTTATAATTTTCGCACTATAGGCTATACTATCTTCTGGTGTAATAGAGCCATCAGTCCAAACTTCAAGTATGAGCTTATCATAGTTTGTCATTTGGCCAACTCTGGCTTGTTCCACAGTATAGGCAACTTTACGAATTGGTGAAAAACTAGAATCTAGCTTAACAATACCGATTTCATCATTAAGTCCTTCGTGCATATCGGCAGGCAAATAGCCTTTGCCCATACGAGCTTCAAACTCAAGATCAAATTCAACATCTTCTGTTAAAGTTGCAATATGAAAATCAGGGTTTAGTACTTGAACGTGCTGATTTTCTTGAATATCAGACGCAGTAACCACCCCTTTTTTGTTTACTTTTAATGTCAATTTTTGAGGTTCGTCTGTGTCCATCGCCAGACGCACTTGCTTGATGTTAAGCACAATGTCAGTAACATCTTCAAGCACTCCGGATATAGATGAAAACTCATGTTGAACCCCAGCAATCTTCACAGAAACAAAGGCTGCCCCTTGTAATGAAGAAAGCAAAACTCGACGCAAAGCATTTCCTATGGTAGTACCAAAGCCCCTTTCAAGTGGTTCGCAACTAAATTTTCCATACATATTGTTGGAAGCTTCATTGTCACGAACTATTTGATCAGGCTTTACCAGCACTGCCCAGTTGCGAGCATTAACGAACTTATTTGCTTGATTTGTGGACATGACTATCCCTGTTATTTAGAGTATAATTCAACGATTAGAGATTCATTTATTGGTGTTTGAATGTCATCACGTTGAGGTAATGCTTTAACAATTCCTTTAAAGCTTGCACCATCTACTTCAATCCAAGCAGGGCAACCACGACGCGCAATAGCCCCTTGAGCATCTGCTATTACAGGGATTTTGCGATTTTTTTCTTTCACAAGTATTTCATCACCAATTTTTACTTGAAGTGATGGAATATTCACCTTATGGCCGTTTAAGGTAAAAATACCGTGGCGAACCAATTGGCGAGCTTGTGCACGAGAATTAGCAAAACCCATGCGATAAACCACATTATCCAAGCGGCGTTCTAAAGTTGCAAGTAGGTTTTCACCTGTTACACCTTTTGCCATATCAGCAGAATAGAAATAACCTCTAAACTGTTTTTCTAAAACGCCATAAGAACGACGCACCTTTTGCTTTTCACGAAGCATAAGGGCGTAATCACTAAGTTTTTTACGATTTCTGCCATGTTGCCCGGGGGCATAAGGGCGACGATCTTGTGCACATTTATCTGTGTAGCAACGATCACCCTTTAAAAACAACTTGCTCCCTTCACGACGGCAAATTCGGCATTTTGCTTGATTATATTTAGCCACAGTTGGTTCTCCTAATTATACCCGACGACGCTTTGGAGGGCGACAGCCGTTATGTGGGATAGGCGTAACGTCACGAATGAACGCAATTTTGAAACCTGCAGTATTTATGGCTCTCATTGCAGATTCACGACCAGAACCCGGACCTTTTACATAAACACCAACGGTACGCATTCCATTTTCTTGTGCTTTTTTAGCTGCATTTTCAGCAGCCACTTGAGCAGCAAAAGGAGTGGATTTACGAGAACCTTTAAATCCGCTTTGACCGGCGGAAGCCCAACTAATGGCATTTCCTCTGGTGTCGGTAAAGGTTATAATGGTATTATTAAAAGTAGATTGAATATGAGCTATTCCAAGCGGCACATTCTTCTTTTCTCTTTTTTTAACTGTTCGTTTGGCTCTTGCCATTGCACACTTCCCTTAGGTAATTAGCTATTTAGCCTTACCCTATTTCTTTTTACCCACAGCTCCACGACGGGGGCCTTTGCGGGTACGTGCATTTGTTTTTGTGCGCTGTCCGTGAACAGGCAAACCACGACGATGACGAAGTCCGCGATAGCAGCCTACGTCCATTAATCGTTTAATGTTTGAGCTCACTTCACGGCGCAAATCACCTTCAACTTTATAGTTGGACTCAATTTCCTTACGAATTTCGTTTACCTCATCGGCAGTTAGGTCATCAATGCTACGATTCCAATCTAGGTTAGTAGCTTTAAAAATATCTAGAGATATTTTTGGTCCTATGCCGTAAATATAGGTAAGCGCAATATCCGCTCTTTTGCCACGAGGCAAATCAACACCTGCAATTCTTGCCATTGCTTAACTCCTGCAAGCTTAACCCTGACGTTGCTTATGTCTGGGGTTTTCGCAGATTACTCTAAGTATACCCTTACGTCTTATGACTTTGCACTTAGGGCAGATTTTTTTGACGGACGGCCTTAC
Organism: uncultured Mailhella sp.; assembly: GCA_964369905.1. Classification (GTDB taxonomy): domain Bacteria; phylum Desulfobacterota; class Desulfovibrionia; order Desulfovibrionales; family Desulfovibrionaceae; genus Taurinivorans. Next base: position 7,615 of record CAYJHF010000065.1, read on the forward strand.
TTTCATCGCTCTCTCCGCTAATGTATTTCAAAACTTTTGCATTAATACCAATTATCAATGCCGAAGTCGTCTTATTTATGGGATATTTCTATCCTTGTCAAGAGGCTATCCTCACCATTTCCAATTTTATCTGACAACTATCCGGAATAATTAGAACTTAAACTTAATATTTCCGGTCCGCTTTGCCAAATAGCTATGCTGTGCTCAAAGTGTGCCGCTAAACTTTTATCTGCCGTATTGGCTGTCCACCCGTCAGGTAATATCTTGACTTCGTGGGTTCCTAAGGCAAACATTGGTTCTATGGCCAGCACCATTCCTTCCGTTAGAGGAATATTTGCTCCACCACGGGGCACAAAGTTTGGTATTTCAGGTTTTTCGTGTAGCTTAGCACCAATGCCATGCCCCACAAATCTCTGAATAATGTGAACACCATGTTCCACGCCATGCTTTTCAATGGCCGCGGAAATATCATATAGGTTATTGCCGGTTTGAGCAGCCGCAATTCCTAAATGCAATGCTTCATTGGTTACTTGACAAAGCTTTTTAGCTTCATCACTAACCTCTCCCACAAAAAAGGTTCTGGCGTGGTCTCCGTGGAAACCTTGATAATAAACGCCAACGTCACAACTGATGATGTCACCTTCATTCAGTATGACTTTTTCTGAGGGAAATCCGTGAACAATTGTTTCATTCACAGCCACGCATAGGGCATAAGGATAACCGCAATAACCCTGAAATGAAGGCATAACCCCCATTTGGGCACACATTTTTTGTACCGTTTCTTCAAGTAGCATAGTTGAGATGCCAGGTTTTACTAATTCCTCCAGTGTGTCCAAAATGGTGGAAACCATACCATTTGCTATGCGCAAAAGTGCTATTTCCTTCTCATTCTTTAAGAACACACCTCGGAACTTCTTCATAAAACTAGCGACCTCGAATTCTGTTTTTTCCTGCCAAGCTGTCATATTGCTTTGAAATCATGTGAGACTCCATTTGTCCCATGAAATCAATGGATACGCCAACCAAGATAAGCAAGCTTGTGCCCCCAAAATAGAAGGGAACATTAAACTGTGCCATAAGTAGCATTGGAATAACAGAAATAGCAGAAATATACACAGCTCCCCACAATGTGAGTCTGCTAAGAACTGTGTCAATATATTCACGAGTTTTGTCGCCGGGGCGAATTCCTGGCACAAAACCACCTGCTTTCTTTAGGTTTTCAGCAATATCTTTGGGATCAAAAATAACAGCTGTATAAAAAAAGCAGAAAAAGAATATCAAGGCTATAAACACAATATTGTAAACAATACTGGTTGGTTGAAATTGGGCAACAATGCTTTGAACCCATGCAATGCTGGCAAAACTACCTACAGTGGCCGGAAAAAGCAATAAGCTTTGGGCAAAGATAGGTGGAATAACGCCGGCAGTGTTAATTCTAAGGGGTAAGTGAGTTGCCTGCCCCCCATACATTTTACGCCCCATTTGTCTTTTGGCATAGTGTATTGGTATACGTCTTTGAGCCCTTTCAATAAACACAATTCCAACCAAAACCGCTGCCATAAAAATAACCACCAAAAGGGCTACAATTATATTCATGGCTCCGGCTGCAATTTGTTGATATGTTTGTGAAATTGCACCAGGTATACCCACCACAATACCGGAAAAGATAATTAAGGAAATACCGTTTCCAATACCTCTTGCTGTAATTTGCTCACCAAGCCACATAACCAAAACAGTTCCGGCAGTGAGTGTTATTACAGTAACAGCTTTGAATTCCAAGCCGGGATTGATCACAACAGGCAAGTTCTCGGGGCTAACCATGCCCTCTAAAAATGCTGCAATACCAAAACCTTGAACTATGGAAATCAATACAGTCAAATAACGAGTATATTGGGTAAGCTTTCTTCTGCCGGCTTGGCCTTCTTCTTTAGCCATTCTTTTCACGTCAGGGCTAACCACTTGCATAAGCTGCATAATGATAGAGCCTGAAATGTATGGCATAATCCCAAGGGCAAAAACTGAAACATTGGTCAATGCTCCACCAGAGAACATATTCAATAGTCCAAAAATTGAACCTTGGAGATTTTCAAAAAAGTCAGCAAGAGCTACAACGTCAACTCCAGGTACAGGAACATATACTCCAAGACGATAGCAACATAATAGAAAAAATGTCCACAATATCTTGGTTACAAGCTCCGGTGGAGGTGCTACTCTATCCGCAGGGCCGGCCATTATTTATTCCTTATTGCCGGCCTCACAGTTGCAATTACAAGCGCTATCGCTTTCATCACTGCAACAAGGGCAAGCTAAAAGTTCATCACATTTTCCGCCGGCTGCTTTAATTTTTTCAGCAGCAGAACCGGAAAAGCGGTGAGCTTGAATTGTCATGGCACTCTTCATGTCACCTTGGCCTAAAATTTTAACCAAGGAACCATATTTACAAAGACCACGAGTATAAATATCCTCAATAGTTACATTAGTGATGCCTTCAAAGGCTTCTTGCAATCTATTGAGATTTATTGCTTCATAATTGACTTTAAAATTAAAATTCTTAAAGCCACGTTTTGGTAAACGGCGCATGAGGGGCATTTGTCCGCCCTCAAAGCCAGCTTTAACTCCCCCGCCGGCACGAGCATTTTGCCCTTTGTGCCCCTTACCGGAAGTTTTACCAAGGCCTGAACCATCGCCACGCCCAAGTCTTTTACGGGCTTTGCGTTCTTCAGGAAAAGGATATAGGTCGTTTAATCTCATGATGATGTGACCTCTACTAGGTGAAATACCTTTTTGATCATGCCGCGTATTGCAGCGTTATCTTTAAAAGTCTTTACCATTTCACGACGTTTGAGTCCAAGCGCATCAAGAGTTTTCTTTTGATTAGGCTTAATCCCAATTCGACTTCTAATTAATTTTACTTTAATTTCAGACATGGCAAATACCAACCTTATTTACGAGGAGCTTCTAACTTCTTACCGCGGATTTCAGATACTTCTTCTGCACTGCGTAAGGAAGTTAAACCTTCAACGGTTGCTCGCAACACATTATGAGGATTATTTGTACCAATAGCCTTTGATAATACATCGGTAACGCCAACTGCTTCCATTACGGCACGCACAGCACCACCGGCGATTACACCAGTACCACGAGAGGCAGGCTTTAAAAGTACTCTTCCTGCTCCAAAGCGTCCGAGAACTTCATAGGGCAATGTTCCTTCAACTAAAGGAATTTTTACCATGGCTTTGCGTGCTCTTTCGGAAGCTTTGCGAAGTGCTTCGGGCACTTCTTGAGCTTTACCTAAGCCAAAACCAACACTGCCATTACCATCACCAACCACAACTAGGGCACTAAAGCTAAACCTTCTACCACCCTTAACAACTTTCGCAACCCGATTCAAATGGACAATTTTTTCAATAAGACCGGAATCTTGCGTTTCTTGCTTCTGTTCCATGTGTTTCCCTGCATTTTTCAGTTTATTTAGTTTTATACTAAAATATATGTACTACTATAAATAAACTGCAAGCTTCACTTTTGCTGCAACTTATTGTTGCACAATCCATTAGAACTCAAGTCCACCTTCACGAGCACCGTCAGCAACAGCTTTAATGCGTCCGTGATAGAGATAACCATTGCGATCAAAAACAACTTGTTTAATGTTCTTTTCAATGGCAATGCGAGCTACTTCCTTGCCTATTTGCTCAGCGCCAACTTTATTTGGTTTTACAGCTGCTCCACCTTTAGATAAGGTGAGGCTTGAAGTTTGCACCAAGGTTGTGCCTGATACATCGTCTACAATTTGAGCATAAATGTGCAAATTGGAGCGAAACACAACTAAACGTGGACGTTCAGGAGTGCCTGACAGGTGCTTACGGATGCGAATTTTACGTTTTTTACGAACTTCATTCTTTGAAAGCATCATAGTTTATACCCCTTATTTGCCTTTAGCACCGGACTTACCGGCTTTACGACGAATTATTTCGCCTTCATATCTAATACCCTTACCTTTATAAGGCTCAGGCTTACGAAGACGACGAATTCTTGCGCACATTTCGCCAACAAGCTCTTTACTCATTCCGGAAATTGTGAGCTTATTGCCTTCGGCTTTAGCTTCAATTCCCTTTGGAAGATCAACAATCACAGGATGTGAAAATCCAAGAGCAAGTTCAACAATGTTGCCCTTAACGGCCACTTTATAACCTACACCGATAATTTCCATGGTTTTGGAAAAACCTTTGCTAACGCCTTCAACGCAGTTAGCTAAGAGGGTGCGACGAAGTCCGTGTTGAGCTGCTGTTTTACGACAATCAGTGTCAATGCGTGTAATGGTTACACTTTCAGCAGTCACATCATACTTCAAAAGATCACAAAGTGGAGTTTGTAGTGTGCCTTTTGGACCTTTCACTTCCACTATATCTTGTACCACTTTCACTTCAACCCCTTTGGGTAAAGCGATGGGTAATTTTCCTATTCTTGACATTTTATTTCCACCTTCGCAAAAATATGCTTACTACCAAACTTCACAAAGAAGTTCGCCACCATAGTTACTTTCAAGGGCTGAAATACCATCAATTACACCTTTTGAGGTGGATAATATACATATTCCAAGTCCGTTTTGTACACGGGGTATTTTGTTAGCATTTACATAAATGCGACGACCAGGTTTACTGATGCGGCGCAAACCATTGATTGCAGGGCGGCCTTTAATATATTTAAGCACGATGGTAATGTTACGGTCTTCAACCTTAACATCTTCCACATAGCCTTCCTGCTTGAGGATGGCAGCAATAGCTTCCTTCATCTTCGAGCGCGGCACATTTACTTCCTTATGTAGGGCCAAATGT
>CAYJHF010000066.1:0-6048 GCA_964369905.1 uncultured Mailhella sp.
CAATAGGGGCTTTAGTGTGATAAAGTGGAATATTAAGTTCCTTTTCAAGAACTTCATTGATGCGTTCATGAAAACCTTTGTAAGAGCCAAGGCCAGTGCCTATGACAGTGTAGCCAATGGCATGTTCACAACATTCTATTTTTAGGGATTTGAGTTTTTCTATTTGGCGTTCAATAAAGGAAACAGGTGCTCCAAAAAATTGTCCCATATTGATGGGGGCTGCATCTTGAAAGCAGGTATGTGAAACTTTTACTGATTGACTGTTTTCTATAGATTTTTTTCTGTAACCATCGGCCAAAAGTTCTAAGGCTTTGATAACTTTTTCAATTTCAAAATAAAGGGCAAAACGGGCGGCTGCATAGGTTGAATCGCAGGTTGATTGTCCCATATTAACATGGGCGTTTGGTTGAATTATTGTAAATTCCTTTTTGCCGGTTAAAATTTCATTTGCCCTTGTGGCGATAACTTCGTTAAAATTCATATTTATGGGGGAAAAATCATTTCCGCTCAACATATCCAAGACCAAATGATTGTTAAATTTGCCTTGCATAACCTCATCACAAGCTTGAACTATGGCATTTTTAACCTCAAGTTCCAATAAACCAAGCTCGTGGTGTATAAGAGCACAGCTTTTTTTGATTGCTCCCATGGAGAAAATAAACTCCGGAAAAGCTGAAATAATTTCTTTTGAGGGTTGAAATAAATTAAGGGTGCGCAAGGTTTGTACACCATAATATACTTCATCAGGAATTTGCATTTCTCCCAGTAAATCCTTATCAATTCTCATTTTACCTCCAATATTGTTAAAGTTTTAATTATATAATATTATTACAAAATAATCGACTAGTTACCTAATTTTTTTATTTTCATTTTAATGAAGAAGTTTGTAAATTTTTGATGTTGAGTTAAAATATATATACCAACCACAAGTCCTATTGTGCCTAAAAAGTGTGATATTTTAGGTTCTTCACCTAGAAAGAGAATTCCGGAAGCAATGCCAACAATGGTTGTTATATTCATAAAAGGCCCTGCAATACTTGAACCAATAATGCTAACTCCATATACCCATAATAAAATACCAAACATGGAAGAAATCCATGTATTATAAGCTAGATTTATAATCACAAAATCATTTATAATGGGCATTTGTAAATCTCCCGAGTAATAGCCATATAAAATATTTATTATTGCGCCAAAAAAACTTGACCACATCACAATATAAAATGATGGCATAATATTTATTATTTTTGCACTAATAATTGTATAGAGTGCCCAAGATACTTGAACAATCAAAAATAATATATCACCTCTATTGAGTTGTAAATCAATAAGCGTGGAAAAATTGCCATCAATTACAATATAAATCACGCTTATAATAGTTATTAAAAGCCCAACACATTGTATATTGAGCAGCTTATTTTTGAAAAATAAATACCCAAGAATGGCAATAAAAACAGGTGCAGTAAGATTAATTAGTGAGTAATTTAAGACTGTTGAGTATTTTAAACCCTCTAAAATAAGATTGCTTGAGAGGCAAACACTTAAAATACCAAGAAAAATGAGTATGGGTAATTGATTGAGTTTTGGTAAATGAAAATTACCTTTAAAAATTAAAAAAGCCATAATTGTTAGGCTACTTACAAACATTCTTATGGATACAAAAGTAAGTGGTGTGCCAAAGGGTAGTAAGTTTACACTCATAATAGGCGTTAAACCCCAGATAATGGGTGCAAAAATAATGGCAATATAGGCTCTTGTTTTTAATTGCATTTTATGTGTGGTTTTAGTTAGGCTTTAAATTATTATGATTTTCTTTTAGCAGGGAGTAAAGTTTTAGTGTTTTAGCCAATTTTTCACCTGCTTTTTTGGCTTGCAATTGAATGTTAGCATAATCATTAACTGCCCCCTTTTTAAAAAGATGTAAAGCCTTTATACTGCTTACAGTTCTATAGCCAACAGAAGCAAGAGTTTTTACCATTATATCAGAAGTTACTCCCATGTCAGACTCATCTTCTTGTTCACAAACTGCAACCGTTACAGCATATTTTAGTCCAAAAACTTCATTGGGGCTAAGCCAAACGGAACGATCTTCGGGGTCAAAAATATCATAGGCATAAAGTCTGTCAATAAACTTCTTGGTTAAGGCTGAAACATTATAAAAATATGTGGGAGAACCAAGTATAATCCCATGGCTTTCATCAAGCTTTTTATAAATAACTTGCATATCGTCTTTGAGAACACATTTACAGGTTTTACTACAGCCTTCACAGCCAATACAAGGCTCAAATTTATAATCTGACAAATAAATTTTTTCTACTTCAAGGCCTTGGGATTGAATTCCCAAGCAAACATTGTCAACTAAAATATCTGTATTACCTTTTTTTCTGGGACTACCCACAATAGCGAGTATTTTCATATATTCTCCATAAAAGCTTGCACAATGAATTGTGCAGAGCTTTCACCATAATAAAAAACCTCTGTGCCATAAACGCACAGAGGTTTTCATTTTTACTTATTGAACATTCTTATAAGATCTCGAACATCGGAGCAAGCTTCAAAGTTCCAAATCAAATCAACCATGGCTTTGGTTTTTTCCACACCAAACATGGGTTCCATTAACCATTTGAATTTGTTTTCTAACTCTTCATCAGTTGGCAATACATTGCTCAAATCCCATCTTGGTGAGAGATCGCCTGATTGATATTTATTACCTTTTGTATCTTCAATTTCCACATTGGCCACAGTTTTGGCCGGGAACATTTTTTGATACTTATCTTCAATAACAATCTCAATTTTATCCATAAATCTATGTACTTCAGGGTCTTCAAAGTAAGGCGGTAGCATATGTAATGGACTAACTTCTCCGTACATGGCTGAAATTGCAATGGGGTAAGAGAAATTATATTGAGCATATTCTGTATTTTTTGGATATTCACTGCTTAAAGCGGCAGCTTCTGCAAAAGTATAAATGCGGATTTTTTCCACATCACCACGCTTTAAATTATTATCACGCATAATATTTGCCACTCCATCAACGCCGGCTTGAGCCCAGCGACAAGCAGAATATGGCTTAAAGAATAAGTGCATGATTTCATAAGTTTTACCAAGTGAAGTAACCCACTCTTCATTGGGTGATTGATCAAAAATTGGTTTAGGTCCTGTAAATCCTAGTTTGGCAAGTTCAACACTTGACATACCAACATATACACCCCAACCAATGCTGTCCTTACCCATGCAAGGTGTTTCAATGCCTATCATCATTGGGGCAATAGGAGCGTGATAACCGGCTGTACCAATGGCATTAAATGTTGTTTCATAGTCTAGTTTCCAAAGTTTAGAAACAGCCGCCGCTACGCCTGTTGAACCCCAACTTCCGGAAGAATGATAAACATCACAAGTGGCATGGCGAATGTAAGCTGCTCTAATTGCCGCTTCATAGCCCATGACCAAGGCTGTTAGTAATTCTTTACCATCGCATTTTGGCATTGTTTGGGCAGCAAGAAGAACTGCGGGTATAACGTGTGCGCCGGGATGCCCCTTGGCCAGACGGCAACCATCGTCAATGTCCACGCCATTGGCAGCTACACCATAAGCAAAGGCTGCGCCTGTTGTGCTAGAAAATCCTTCTTCCAAAATTAAAGGAATATCTCCTTGTGCAAACTGTGCTTTAACGTAGTCGCAAGTTATTTTATATACAGGAGTTTTTGTGCCAATCAGCATAGCACCAAGAGCGTCTAAGAGGCAACGCTTGGATTGGTGTTGAATATGCTGTGGCAAATCTTCCCAATTTGTATTTTGGAAAAAGTTAATTATATTTTTTGAATACATTTTTTTCTCCAATATAAAGCTCTGCACAATAAATTGTGCAGAGCTTTATATTATGATTTATTGCAGATTTATATAAATAGCAATCCAAAGGGAGATAAGGCACATGGAAACAAGAATGGCAAAAAGAGGCCAGAAGAACTTAAACCAACGTGTATATGGAATTCCGGAAATTGCCAAGATTGCAAGTAAACTACCATTGGTTGGCCAGATGAAGTTTGAGAAGCCATCACCATATTGAGAGGCTAAACAAGCAATTTGTCGTCCAACTCCGCCTATATCTGCCAAGGGAACTACCACTGGCATAGTAATGAGAGCCTGTCCTGCACCTGAAGGCACAATGAAGTTAATTAATGTTTGAACAAAGAAGAGTATACTTGTGGATTGGTAAGGATTACCACTTACAAATTGAGCTAAAAATTTAATTATTGTATCAATGGTTTTTGTATAATCAAGGATAAATACAGTTGCTTGAGCAAGAGTCATAACTACAATAACGATAAATAGTTTTGACATACCGCGAGTCATGGAAGTAGCAATTTGGTCTAAGGTCATTCCATAAGCCAAGCCGGTTACAATAGCCATGGCAATAAATGTGCCTGATATATGAGCATAACCAAAATCCATAACCATAGTACCATATAGTAAAAATGCAAATAAACCGAAAAATGCTATGCTTGCTCTGATGTGAGCCGGAGTATAGCTTACTTTTTGATCCTCATTAAGGGCTTTATAGTCAAGGCCTAAATCGTGAGTTAATGATAATTCAGGGTTTTTCTTAACTTTATTGGCATAGCGCACAATAAACCAAGTTGTAGGTATAAGCATTATAACAGAGCCAATACCTCTATACCAAGCTGCTGAATAAATGGGAAGTTCGGCAATTAAATGGGCATTTGCTGTAAAAAATGGATTAGCCATGGCAGAGCCATAACCAATGGCTGCACTGCCTAAAATAATAGCACAGCCTGTCATAGCATCATAACCTAGAGCAAGACAAAGAGGAATAATTAGTGGAATAAAAACAGAGCCTAAGTCAAACATTCCGGTAAAAGAAATGATGATGCCATAAAAGAACATAATAAGAAATACAAACATAGCAAAAGGTAAGTTTTTAATCTTAGTATAAATTGCTGTTAAAGCCATTTCCAAAATACCAATATCCTTGGCTACACCAAAAAATGCTGCACCAATAAAAATAACAAGTGCATTTAGTCCTGCACCTCTAACAAATCCTTGGTAAAATGATTGGAAAAATAATCCAAAGTCTGCATATTTTTTTTCAATATAATTGAATGTAGATGGATCAACCACTGTTTTACCATTTTCTACAAATCTCTCATAAACACCACTGGGGATAAAGTTTGCTAAAATTGTTAGTGTAATCAAAATGAGCAAAAGGGCAAAAGCCGGACTTACTTCTTCATTTTTTGCAATAAGAGGATTTTTCATATACTCTCCATAAAATCATTTGTTTTAAACATTTTTACATAAATTATAGGCTTATCATTTTGAAATTGCCTTAATTTTCAATTGCCAATCCATTTTTTTCTATTACCTCCAACAGAACTAATTGTTTCTACAGATTAAAAATTATTTATTTCTAACCACATTTTCTTCAATGGCGGCCTTGGCAACGCCCTTAGCCACATTTTCTGCCACAATGCTTTCCAAAGGATTTGGCAAAAGATTATCCACGGCAAGTTCAGAATCGCTTACACAAAGGGCAATGGCTTCTGCGGCGGCAAGCTTCATCTTGGTAGTAATTTTGGTGGCTTTTGAGTCAAGAGCACCACGCACAATGCCGGGGAAAGCTAAAACATTGTTTACAGTATTTGGAAAATCGTAGCGTCCACTACCCACAAATTTTGCCCCTGCATCAAGTGCATCATTTGGCATAATCTCCGGTGTGGGATTGGCCATGGCAAAAACAATGGGATCATTATTCATACTTTTGACCATTTCTTTGCTCACAAGATTTGCTCTTGATAAGCCAATAAAAATATCAGCTCCTTTCATGACATCTTGTAGAGTTTTATCATTTTCCCTTAGTGTGGTTTTTTCAGCCACAGGAAGTTTATATGTTTCTAAATCATTTCTATCTTTTGTAATAACTCCGTTTTGATCGCACATAACCATATTATGAAAGCCCATACTAGACATCAAATTATAGGTGGCCATGGCAGCAGCTCCGGCTCCGTTGATTACAACCCTTTTGGCAAA
>CAYJHF010000066.1:6058-12382 GCA_964369905.1 uncultured Mailhella sp.
AATTGATTTTCACCTGTTAAGCGTTCAATATTTCTAAAGGCTGCACAAATGGCTATGGCTGTGCCATGTTGATCATCGTGGAAAACCGGTATGGAAAGTTCTTTTGAAAGACGATCTTCAATATAGAAACAACGGGGGGCAGAAATATCTTCAAGGAAAATAAAACCAAAGGAAGGCTCAACTGCCTTAACTAAATCCACAATTGCATCTTGATCTTTTATATTTAAGCAAAGGGGCACAGGGTCAACCTTGGCAAAGCATTTTAGCATAACTCCCTTGCCTTCCATAACCACCATAGCTGCCTCAGGCCCAATATCTCCAAAACCAAGCACAGCAGTTCCGTCTGTCACAACAGCCACCAAGGAGCCTCTTGCTGTATAATCATATTGCAAAGATTTATTTTCATACACTTGCATGGTTGGTTCAGCAACGCCGGGGGTATAAGCTATACTTAGTTCTTCTAAGTTTGAAACATGAATTTTACTGATTACTTCCAATTTACCACGGTTGGTCTTGACAAGCTCTATGCCTTTTGCTCTAATTTCACTCTCATTCATAATATGTTCTCGATATTTTTATAAAATTTAAGGAAGAAAGTTGGAAAACTTTCTTCCTTATTTGAAAGCTCTGCATAATTATTTTTTATGCCAGAATCTCTCATAAAAAAACAAAGTTTCAAAAATTGGAAAATTCTTTATGCAGAGCTAAAAAGCACACAAATCAATCATTTAACACAAAAAATGTGCCCCAAAATGTCTTTATTGACCTATTCTTGATTTGTGGTCGAATTTGCTTTGCAAATTCCCCATAAAAGCTTGCACAATAAATTGTGCAGAACTTTCTATTTAAAATTAATCAACACCTAATTTTTTGTAAATTTCCGGTAGCCTTTCTGCAACTTTTTTGCCTATATCTTCATACATATGAACACCATGGCTGTCCATGGCCACAGTTAATGGACCAAAGTCTTTTACTCTAAAACGATATAGGGCTTCTGGGTGAAGATGTTCAAAATAAACCTCTTCAAGCTCTTCAATTTGTTCTGTTTCAAGAGCTGCTGTTCCACCCACAATAGCAAGGTAAACAGCACCATGTCTTTGCATGGCTTCAAGGCTTGGTTGGTATAACCCACCCTTGCCAATAATTGCTCTTACTCCATATTTTTCCATAAGAGGAGGGGAGAAGCGATCCATTCTGGTGCTTGTGGTAGTTCCAACCACAACAATTTCCCATTTATCGCCAACTTTGCGAAGACTTGGGGCAGTGTGAATGCAAGGCATACCTTCAAGACTGGTTGGTGGCTCATTGCCTTTGTCAAAAATATAGATTTGGGTAAGATCCCTAATGCCAAAAAGTGGTCCGTCAAAATATACAATATCTCCACAATGAAGTTTACGAATGTCTTCTTCTGAAAATGGTGATTTTAATCTATGAACTGTACTCATTTTACACTCCTATTTGGCTTAATAGCCGATTTCTACGTCTTTGTTGGGGGAAATAATTGCTCTTGATCTTCTGGCAGGCCAACATTGAGTATTTACGGCCACAGGATTTTGAGTGATGTGTGTATAAGCAGCCTCAATATGCACAGCCAAACAGGACACATCTCCACCAAGGCCTTGTGCTCCACGGCCTGTTGCATTGATGGCTTCTTCAAGTTCAACTTCCATTTTTGCAAGCATAGGATCAGGGTTTCTTTGTCCTACAGGGCGACAGATAGCGTCTTTGGCAAGTTTCATAACTAAATCAGCAGTTCCACCAAGTCCAACGCCGATAATTCCTGGAGGGCATGGGTTTCCACTACTTTCAACAACTGTATCCAAGATAAATTTCTTTACAGCTTTAATTCCATGTTGAGGATAGAACATTTGCATCTTACTCATATTTTCAGAACCGGAGCCCTTTGGCACAATAAGCATATCAAGCTTATCTGAACCTTTTACAAAATCCCAATAAATAATTGGAAGCCCATCACCAACAGAGGTTTGAGGATTTACACGAGTAATAGTGTGAGTTGCACTACTTCTAAAAGGGTGTTCTTGGGTTGCTCTTTTACAACCCTCATAAAGAGCTTCTTTTATTTGAGCACCATCCCATGGAAAATCTGTGCCAATTTTAACTTTAAAAATGGGCAAACCTGTATCTTGGCAAAGCAGTCTTTGCTTTTTATCAGCAACTTCTATGGCTTTAAACATGGCATCAAAAACCGCTCTGGCAGACGGGTTAGTTTCTCTGGCATAGGCCTTGTTCAGTGCTTCACGTACATCAGGTGGAAGATCCCAAAGAGATTTTATGTAAATTTGCTTTGCGGCTTCTTCGACAACTTTGTAATCAAAATCATTCATATTAACTACCTCTATTATTATTTTTTGTATTTTTTCTTGGCTTCTTCTAAATTATTATAAAAAAGTTCTCTGTCAGTGAAATTTAAGGGGTGGAAATAATGATTGGCATCTTCTCTACTCATTAAACCCTCTTCAACCACAGCATCAGCAATATTCATGTTTTGACGGAAGCATTTAATGCCAACCTTGGTGGCTGTGGCATAGTCAAATAATGGTGTAAGTAAGATGGCCAATGCACCGGTTTGATGGGCATATTTTTCACCCACTTCCTTGTGAACAATGAGTTTTGCAAAACAATAATCGATTATGATTTCATAAGCATTGTGCATCATTTTAAATGATTCCATCACGCATAAGTTCATCAAAGTTTCAAGATAGTTATATTCAAGTTCTGAATGTTCAATACATTGTGTTGCCATGGTGCTATTAGCTATAACACGCATATTTACACGAATAACCAGCTCTTCTATGGTGGGATTAGTTTTGCCTGGAATTGTTACAGAGCCTGGGAGAATTGGTGGATAGCTAAGTTCACCAAAACCTGATTTTGGCCCTGAGCAAAGCAGTCTAATATCTCTGGCAATTTTTGACATGGTGGCAGCAACTTTTTCTTGATAAAAAGCCACGTCAAGCATGGGGTCACAATTATGTGTGGCATCAAAAGTATTGGCATAATGCCTAAAAGGTAATTCACTTTTTTTGGCAATAAGTTTGACAATTTCCGGACCAAAGGCAGGCACACTACCAATTCCACTTCCTAAGGCAGTTCCGCCCATGGGCAATTGGAGCATTTTATCTTTTACTTCCTCACCTTGTTTGACAAAACGATCTAAAACATCACTAAAGGCTTGGAAATTTTGTCCAAAGGTTACAGGAAGAGCATCACGAAGCTCTGTGCGTCCCATTCTGACATCTTTTTTGTGTTTTTCTGCTAAATCTGCAAAGACTTTTGCAGCCTTGGCTAAAATATCTTGTAGCTTGCAAATATAACTATAAGTGGCAATTCTAGCTGAAGTCATTAACATATCCGGTGTTGACTGATTGCAAGAAGAATGATCGTTAGGCCTAAGTGGTGAAGTTGCAATTTTTCCAGTTAGAATTTCATTACCTCTTCTGGATAAAATTTCATTAATATTCATAATGGTGGCCACATCACCATTGCCTTGATATAAATCCACAATAAAATCTTTATCAAACTTGCCTGCCATACCTTCAGTTGCAGCTTGCTTTATGGCTTCGGCATATTCTTTAGAAAGATAACCAAGGTTAAAATTAGCCTCTGCCGCACAATATTTTACAAGGTAAATAGCCTTAATATATTCAGGCATAATATTGGTAGCTCTAAGGCTTGTTACATTAATGGCTGAAGAACGTAAGGCATAGGCCCCATAATAGGCATCGTCCGGCAGTTCAATTTCTCCAATGGAATCGCGTTCAATCATAATTAATAACTCCTTTGTGTTATTATTGTTTATGCTTATAAAAACATTTGCTGAGTTTTTTTGCGTCAAACAACTATGCAACAATGTATTTTTATTAAGTTGATAAAAACAACTCTTAAGACATATATAAATGAAATATATTTTTTATGTCAAGAGTTTTCTTCATTTTAACTTTAATTTCTTCATAAAAATTTCTTGATTAAATTTATATTTAATATATAATTATTTGAATATATAGGATATTTATATTTATTACTACTGTGAAGAAAATTATTTAATAAATAAACATTCCTATTATATATTTTTTCTTCATATTGACTATATATTTGGAAATGGTGTATGTTTTTGCATAAGTAACATATTATAATTTTAAGGAATTAATAATGATAAATCACCCAAAATCCATTAGGGCATTTTTTAAGTTGATTAGAAGCAATGTGGATCAATATTCTCCTTCACAAAAAAGAATAGCAGAATATATTTTAACGGAACCAAACCTATTGGCACATCTTTCTGTTATTGATATGGCAAAGGTTACAAATACATCACAGGCTACTGTGATACGCTTTTGTCAGCTTCTTGGATTTAAAGGTTTTTTAGATTTTTCTCGCTATGTAAAACAACTTTTTCAAGCCTATCTTTCAGGACAAGCAAGATTTATTGGAATTGAAGAAGTGGTAAATCAAGAACTTGAAATTTATGGTAAAAAGTTTAGTGATGTTTACTATGCCAATATTGAAGAGCAAAAATCTAGACTTGATAATATTATTGAAAGTGATGATTTTTTAGCTTGCATTGATGCCATGGCAAGGGCAGAAAAAATATTTATTTTTGGCACCATGAGTTCTTATTCTCTCAGTTATATGTTTTACAATATGTTATATAGAATATCTACCAAAATTCACTTACTGGAAATACATAATACTTATGCGTATAATAGCTTTAAAAATGTGGATAAAAATTCTTTATTTTTTAATATTATTTTTCCACGTTATCCAAAAAAATCCTTAGAATTTAGTAAATTAGCCAAAGAACAAGGTGCAACAATTATAACAATTACCAATAATGAACAAGCGCCAAGCCTTGAATTATCAGATTATAGTCTAATAACTCCTGTAAATACTATGCTGTTTATTGATACTTTTACGGAAACATTGGGTGTTTTTACTGCCTTGGCTCTAAAATATGCTCAAGTTTGTAAAAGTGATACACTTGAGGGATTGAAAAAGTATGATGAATTTTCTGAAGTTAACAATATATTTTTAACTTGATTTAACTTGATTTTTCTATGACTTATAGAAACTAAAAAGAATTATATTGACTTTCAAAGACCATAAATATAGTGTTTATTTTGAGTTTAGTTAATATATTTAGCTAAAACTTATTATAAAAATATTTCACCTATATTTTTGGGTACAAAAATGGCTAAAAATGATGTTAAAAGCTATGGTATAGATTCTCATAAACTAAATCTCCATCCTGATAGAGTAGCCAAATGGCTACATGGTGAAAATATTTATCCTGTTTATATGGAATTTTCTCCATCCGGTGCTTGCAATCACAGGTGCTCCTTTTGTACTATGGATTTTATGGGCTATAGGCCAAAATTCCTTGAAACGAATATAATTAAGGAACGTCTAGCTGAGCTTGGTAAACTTGGCGTTAAAGCTATTATGTTTGCAGGTGAAGGGGAGCCACTTCTACACAAGGATATTTGCGAAATTTCAGAAACAGCTAAAAATTCCGGTATTGATATTTCATTTACCACCAATGCTGTGCTTTTAAGCAAAAATAAAACCCAAAGACTTCTACCCATAACATCTTGGATTAAAGTTAGTTGCAATGCCACAAGTGCTGAAAACTATGCTAAAATTCATGGAACAGATCAAAAAGATTATGACATTGTCCTAAAAAATATGGAATATGCCATTGCACTGCGCAAAAAAGAAAACCATGCCTGTACTCTTGGTTTTCAATGTATTTTATTGCCGGAAAGCCAAGAAAATTTAGTGGAACACGCCAAAAGATTGCGTGACCTTGGAGCAGATTATTTAGTTATAAAGCCTTATACTCATCACCCTAAAAGTTTAAAAGGTTCTCGTGATGTTAGTTATAGCCAGACAAAGGACATAGAAGTAGAATTAAACAATATTGCAAGTGATAATTTTAATATAGTTTTCCGCAGTGAAACTATGAATCGCTGGGATAGTAAACTTGAAAACTATAACAAATGTCACGCACTACCATTTTGGTCTTATGTGGATAGTGAGGCCAATGTTTGGGGCTGCTCACGCCATTTACAAGAAGAAAATTTTTTATATGGCAATTTGTACGAGCAAAATTACAAAGAAATTTGGCATGGACAAAAACGTTTAACAAGTCTTGCATGGTGTGATAAAAGCCTAGATATAAGTGAATGCCATGTTACTTGTCGAATGGAATTTATTAATGAATACTTACATCGTTTAAAAAACCCTCTATCCCACGATAATTTTATATAGACTTGTTATGGAAAATTTATTTTTACAATTATATAC
>CAYJHF010000067.1:0-12149 GCA_964369905.1 uncultured Mailhella sp.
TGCTCTAAAGTGCCAAACCTGTCAAGAATTTTTTTTGACTTTTTCAAAATTTTTTCTGACAAATTTTCAACCCTAAAATCACATGGAAAATTCACCTGTGAAAATCAGTGTCGGAAAGTTTAGTATTACAAAACCAACCTACCCTGTCAAGAAAAAAGTTAAAAATTTTTTTCTTAAAAGCTTTGCATAATTCAAGCATAGAAATTTCTAAAAAAATTTTTAAAAATGATTAAAATTTAAAGCCTCACCAAATACTCAAGGCATTTAGTGAGGCTTTAGTTTATAAAATCTTAGTATTCTTAGAAAAATCAGTTTTCAAAATTGATTAATCAATTTTATTTATTTGATAATCTTTTCTCTAAGCTCACTTAAATTTATTTTGTAAAGATTGATGGTTCATCCGGTGGTAAGTCAAAGGTTCCTGCCTCTTTCTTAACCTCAAGAGCAATTTTCCATAGTATGGAAGTTACCAAAGCACCCACGGCAAAAATTCCTATGGATATACAAATTTCCCAGAAAGTTGGGGTATATACCGTATAGGTTTTAAAGGCTGTTGGGCTAAATCCACCAATAAGCAGGCCAAGACCTTTATCAATCCATGTGGCAAGGACAAGCATTCCAAGAGTATATGGTAAGACTTTGTCATTGGTTCTAAGTTGCGGAATAACCAGCATGGCCAGAGAAACTATGCCAAGCACAGCGGCTGTCCACATCCATGGACCAATCCATGCTCCTTCTTCTGTACCAACTGCTCCAAAAATATATTTTAGTGGCAATTGGTGAGAATATACACCGCTATAGAAAGCAGTAAATACTTCAAGCATAAAGAAGAATACGTTCAATGCCATGGCATAAGTAATAATTATTGTTAAACTTCTTACCACTGTTTTGCCACAATCAAAATTAGCTACTTTTTTCAAGAGCATGATGAGTAGGAGCAAGATGGCCGGCCCTGAACAAAATGCTGAGGCCAAGAAGCGTGCAGCCAAGATGGCTGTAAACCATAAGTAACGACCCGGAATACCTGCATAAAGGAAAGCAGTAACCGTGTGAATTGAAAAGGCCCAAATAATGGAAATATAAATAAGGTATTTAATCCATTTTGGTGGAGGCATTCCAACTTTTTCAGCTTCAAGGGTTACCCAGCCGATAATTGCGTTTAGAATAAGATAAACACAAAGAACTGTAGCATCCCAGAACAGGATTGAAGTTGGTGTTGCGTAAAGAAACACGTTGAAAACCCTTTGGGGTTGTCCCATGTCTGCCACAATAAAGAGCATACACATGGTAACTGCACCAATGGCAAGGAATTCACCAAAAATAATTACACGTTTAAACTTTTTATAGTTGTGGAAATAAGCCGGTAGAACAAGCATTACGGCAGAGGCTGCAACCCCAACCAGATAAGTAAATTGAGCTATATAAAAACCCCAAGAATTATCTCTGTTTAGGCCTGTAATACTAAGTCCATAGACTAACTGGAATATATAGACTATTGCCGCAACTCCGATTATTCCACATAAAAATGATAGCCACAAATAGTATTTGGGCGAACCTTTGAGTACTTTCTCAAGCATGACGCCCTCCTAAATTATGTAGTACACGGCAGGATCTGTTCCATAGCCGGGTTTACGTCTGATGGTGAAATTTTCAGCCAAGGCTTTGCGCACATTGGAGTTTGGATCTGTAATATCACCAAACATAATGCCTCCATTAGAAGCTTCTGCGCATACAGGCATTTCACCAAGTTCAAGTCTTTCTTGGCAGAAAGTACATTTTTCTACAACACCACGCATTCTGGTGGGGTATTTCATATTATAGTCTTCTCTTTTCATAAATCTTCTAGGATCGTAGTAGTTGAAAGAGCGAGAACCATAAGGACAACCTGCCATACAAAAACGGCAACCCACACAGCGGTGATAATCAATGGCAATTGGTCCTTGATCTGTTTGGTAGGTAGCTTTTACCGGACAAACACGCACGCAAGGAGGGTTTTGGCATTGATTACATAGGAGGAAATAAGGACGATCTTTCACTTCTTCAGGAATGAGGGGTGAACTATCATCTGTAAATGTATGTTTAAAACTATCATGCCATAACCATTTTATTTCTTTAGCTGTGTCAATGCCGTCCCCTTGTACTGTTGGCACATTGTGGAAGGCGTGGCAAGCATCAATAATTGGCTGCATTTCAGCTTCACTGGTAAACTTGCGTGTGTCGATTACCATGGCAAAGCGTTTACCTTTAACGGCATTTTTTGCAGTTTGATATGAACCGTCACCGGGTTCTTTCACCCCTGAAACGGCTCCGGCAAGACTTGCGCCAACCCCTGCTGTCAGAGCAAAGGTAGAAAGTCCTGCAATTTTTAGAAAATAACGTCTATTTTCATTCATTACTAATCCCCTCCGGCTCGATGTGACAATCCCAACAATAGGGCTCAACTGCATTTTGAGTATGGCAGTTTAGGCAGAAATTTTCATAATTGGCATGGCAAGTCATACAAGTATTTTGTAAACTGGCTTCCCATTCTTTTCCAGTGCTTGAAATATAAATACGTTTTTCATCACGCAAGGCGGCATTTCTCCAATCATCGAGTAAATCCATGTGATTGGCTTTCATCCATTCCGCCGGCTCAACACATTCAAGTTTTTCACCATTTACACCCACAGGCAAGGCTTGCTTTGGGTATTCATACTTGTCACTGGCAATATTTAACCAATAAGGAGAAGTAAACAGCACAAGAAAAATTGCAATTCCGGCAATAACATATTTTGAATTATACATTATTCGTCTCCTCCTTTACCTTGTTGTGTATCCGCATTATCTTCGTCAGCTTCGGCATTGTCTTCCATTGCTTCTTCAGCAATTTCTTCGATTTCTTCTTCCGGTTCAGGATCGGGATATTCCAAATCCTCTTGACGAAGGTCCATAGCTCTTGGAATTTCACCTGTCATAACAAGGGCATTAGCCACAAGTTCGTGTAGGCCTGTAACTCCAACGCCTGGAACCCAATAGTCCATAAGTGGGGGCAAGATAGCACGGTCAAGGGCACACATACAAGCCACATTGTTCACGTCAAATCTTTCGTGCACTGAGCGAACTGCATTGGCTCTTGGTAAGCCCCCTCTCATTCTAAGATCCATAACTTCTTCTGAGTTTAAACCTGAACCTGAGCCACAGCAGAAAGTTTCCTCTCTAATGGTGTGTTCCGGCATATCGTAGAAATTATTACATACTGCTCTTAGAATTGAGCGTGGCTCTTCAAAGCAACCCATGGCTCTTGAAGGGTTACATGAATCATGCCATGTGGTAATAATATGATCATTTCTTTCAGGACGTAGGTTTAGTTTATTATGTTTAATCAAGTCAGCAGTAAATTCAACAATATGCACCATTTTAGTGGCGGCAGCATTTTCAAATACTGTGCCGGTAATAGGTGATTTTGGTGTTTGCATACAACTTGGAGTGGGGCCATTATAGGTAGCCATATATTGGTTTACCACCCTCCACATGTGTCCACATTCGCCACCTAAAATCCATTTAGATCCAAGGCGTTCGGCTTCGTGATACATTTTAGCATTGAGCTTTTTGGCCATGTCAAAAGAAACGAAAGAACCAAAGTTTCCGCCTTCTGAAGCATAGGTGGACAAGGTATAATCAAGACCGATTTCATGGAAGAGCATCAAATAACCCATAAAGGTATAAATGCCAGGGTCGGCAAAAATATCACCTGAGGGAGTGATAAATAGCACTTCATGTCCCTTTTCATTAAAGGGAGGATCAATGCGTATGCCGGTTACTTCTTCAATGTCATCGCAGAGAAATTCAACGATTTCTTTAAAAGCGTGGGGCTGAATACCAAGGTGATTACCTGTTCTGTTACAGTTGGAAACAGGTTCCATAACCCAGTTAATCCCAAGGCCAAGCTCATACATAAGTTCACGCACAATGGCGGTTATTTCTGCTGTGTCAATGCCGTAAGGACAGAAAAGAGAGCAACGGCGACATTCTGTGCATTGGTAAGCATAGGAGAAAAGTTCTTTCACCACATCTTTATCAAGACTTCTTGCTCCTGCAACTTTACCTAAAATTTTACCTGCTAAGGTAAAGTCTTGGCGGTAAATAGAGCGAAGCAGCTCAGCCCTAAGCACAGGCATATTTTTTGGATCATTTGTACCGAGGAAGAAGTGGCATTTATCAGCACAGGCTCCACAACGTACGCAAGTATCCATGAAAACTTTTAAAGAACGGTGTTTTTCAAGACGTTCTTTCAATCCATCATATAATATTTTTTCCCAATTTGCAGGTAAATTCCAATCCTCATCTTCAGGGGCCCAAGTATGCGGGTTTGGCATACCAAGTGCTTGTAAAGTATCTGCTTTTGCAGGATAGGGATAAGTACCCGGTTTAAACTCAGGCTTGATTTCCATCCAGCACTTATCGGGAAAGCTCTTTGGGGTATTTTCCAAAAGCTGGTCAGAGGTAGGCATTTTTGCCATATCCGTAACTCCTTTAGGCTGTCTCGGGTTTAGGTTCAGGTGTAGGTTCAGAAGCTTTTTCAACTGGTAATCCGGCTTCTTCCATTAGTTCACGGAAATCATCTTCATAAGCTGCATAAGTATGGAACTTTTTCGGTGGATTCCATGGATTTACATGGCGAACCTGACGAGTATTCACTTTCATATTGCGAGTTGGGGAGAAGAAAATTCCACCCATGTGCATAAGCTTTGAGAATGGGAAGTAAATGAGAAGAACACTCACAAATGTAACGTGGATATAAAAGATTGGACCAATGCTGGCCAATTGCTCATAGGTTGGCAAGTCAAAAGTAACTCCGCCCATAAGTATAACTTTAACCATGGCAATATCAACCTTATCAAGATAACGCATACAGATTCCTGATAAAACTATTGCCAATAATAAAAATAAAGCAAAATAGTCAGCAGGAAGTGAAATATAGCGTAAATTGTTGGACACAAATCTTCTAACTAGCAAGAAAAGCAGAGCAAAAACCACAAGTGCATCTGTCAAGAAGAAACGAGGCACACCCATTTGGAAAATGGCATCAACAAATTCTATGGCGTTAATTACAAGAGGCACAGGCTCAAGAATAAAACGAGCATGCCTAATTACTATAACTAGCATACAGTAGTGAAACATTAACGCAAAAAGCCACAACCATTTTGATGAATAGTATGTGAGCCTTGGTGTTCCGTCCACTTGTGATTGAACAGCACGAGTGTTACGAAACAGAGATCTAAATAAAAATATTTCCAAAAACATTCGCCCAATAAGTCCCATGGTTGTTGTGGGAGAATCTAAACGGGCGGGTTTAATCCAATCTAAGGACTTTTCCTGTCCACCTGTTGTGGGTATGGCAAAAGGAACCGGTGACTTAGCCCAGTCTACAATACGCCAAATGAAGCCACCTAAAAATATCAGAAATGCAACTAAGGGCAAGAAAACACCCAATAAATATTGCAAACCAATAAGAGCTCCACCCCAACCGATGGCAAAGATAATCAAGATTGCTGCCAATGCTATGGTCATTCTTTTACCCCTCAGTATTATGGTTAGAATTTCTTTTTTCTTCATCAAGCTTTGCCCAGCGAACAATCTGGGATTGACTGCGATGAACTTCCTCTACTCGCAAATTGAAAACCCTTTCCTTATGGGCGGCATATAAATCAAGCGCCATAAGAAAAAGACTATCAACACGAGCTTCCATTATAAAATATTCATCAAAAAGCTTGTTTAAGCCTTTCAATTCTTTATTTTCCTTAACACATATACTAAAAACATCTTCTTTAATGATCTTTTTAAGTTGAACCAAGGGGCCAACAGCTTGAGAGGGAGACATTTTTTGAATTGCCCTGAGCTGAATTAACTCAACAAGTGCATCTTGTACTTTTTGAGGGTCTACACTCTGCCCTATGACGGCATCAAGAAGTAAATCCAAACTAGTGGTGGTTATATGCCCCACAGGATTGGCAAATTCATCGGTGCTTGACCGCACAAAACCTGTACTTCCAAGAGGGTAGGCTTTATAAAAAAAGTCAGTCCACTTGGTTAACAATATTTTCTTATCTTCTTTTGCTTTTACAGATAATAACATCTTTCACTCATTTATTTTTACTTATAATTATGGTAACTTTGCATAATTATTTTTTATTAAAATTAATAAAACGTAAGAACAAAAATGTTCCCTTCATTAAATTGGCTATTAACTGTAATCAGTTTAAAATAAAAATTCAAGAATTATTTTTTAGATTTTTAAGTTACGGATTTGTTTATTATAATTTATATCATTTATTAACAAAACCTTATCCACATAAATATCTTAATAATCAATATATTATTTATTTGCTTCACATACATTTTCAAAAAAGCCAAAGCTAAGCTTTTTCAGTATAAACTATTTTTTACACAAAACTTTTGAAAAATTACAATTTTTTATCATAATATTTTACTTGAAAATTTTATAAAAATAAGGCAGATTGTTTTTGCATTGGTGTGTAAAACATTTTATAATTTTTATTATTTTTGGATTTTATATTATTCATTTTAAAAATAAATAATTAAGCAGAGCTCTCATTTATGGAAGAAAAAAGTCAGCTAACAGCTCTAATAATAGTTCTAAATGGAGAGCGAGTTTTGGACACTTGCTTAAATTCTTTGTCTTTTTGCGACCGCATTATTATTATTGATTCATTTAGCACGGACAGCACAAAAGAAATTGCCTTAAAACACCAAGCTGTCTTCATAGAAAATAAGTTTGAAGGATATATGGAACAAATTCAATTTGGACTTGACTATATTTGTGCTAACTTTCCTTCAGAGTGGATTTTATTTTTAGATTGTGATGAAATTTGCTCACTTGAATTAAAAAAATCAATTCAAAATTCTTTAAACAATAATGATGATATTTCTGCTTACCAAATTAATAGAAAAACTTGGTATTACGACAAATTTTTATCTTATGGCGATATGTACCCTGATAAACTTTTCAGGCTCTTTCAGCCTGAGGGGATTAAAATTTCAGAAAAAAATGGTCACCCTATTTATGTGCCAACTAAAAAATCAGATTCACTTGACGGTGATATATTGCATTATTCATATTCAGGCTTTGCCAACCAAATGGAAAAGCTAAATATTTATGCCACAAGAGCTGCTAATTCCATGAGAGAAAAAGGTAAAAAAGGTGGCTTATTTTTAGCCATTCTTCATGCAAAGTGGAGATTTTTACATATTTATTTTATAAAGTTGGGCTTGTTAGATGGTAAAGCAGGGTTTATTTTGGCCTTACACCAAAGTTTTTACACTTTTCTCAAATACATTAGGATTGATGAAGGTAATTGGGGGCAACCCTATGCCACTAGCCTAAAAACACAAGGCAAAACTACCACAAAAACAAAGGAATAAAACTATGAGCAACATTGAATTTCGACGTGTATTATTAAAACTGAGTGGAGAGTCCTTAGCTGGTGAAAAAGGTTTTGGAATAGATCCAAATACAGTTTCTTCCATCTGTAAAGAAATTGCTGAAGTTGCAGGCATGGGTGTTGAAATTGTTCTTGTAATTGGCGGGGGAAATATCTTCAGAGGCATTTCTTCATCTGCTAAAGGTATGGAAAGAGCCACAGCCGATTATATGGGTATGTTGGCAACCATCTTAAACGCCATGGCTGTTCAAGAAGCGCTTGAAAAAATTAACGTACCAACCAGAGTTTTATCAGCTATTCAAACCACAGAACTATGTGAGCCATATATTAGGCGAAAAGCTCTAAGACATCTTGAAAAAGGCAGAGTTGTAATTTGTGCTGCCGGCACAGGAAACCCTTATTTCACCACCGACACAGCAGCAGCATTAAGGGCCATGGAGTTAAGTTGCCAAGCAATTATAAAAGCCACACGAGTTGATGGTGTTTATGATAAAGATCCTGAAAAATTTGATGATGCAGTGAAATTTGATATTATAAGCTATGAAGAAACACTAAGGCGTCATCTCAAAGTTATGGACGCTACAGCCATAACCTTAGCACAGGAAAATCAAATGCCTATCATAGTTTGTAATATCTCAGGTGGTAATATTAAACGTGTTATCTGCGGTGAAAACGCAGGAACAATTGTAAAAGGAGAATAAAAATGGATAAGGATACTTTATTGTTGGAAGCTGAAGAGCGTATGGAAAAAGCCTTGGTGGCTCTTGACAAAGAGTTTGGAAAACTTAGAACAGGTAGAGCTTCAACTTCCCTAGTAGATAATATCAAGGCTGATTACTACGGAACAATTACGCCAATTAGTCAAATGTCTTCTGTAGCTGTTCCGGACAGTCGCACTGTCACAATTCAGCCATGGGACAAAAGTGCTATGGCCATTATTGAAAAAGCCATTATTGCTTCTGATTTGGGGTTAAATCCTCAAAATGACGGCAAAGTTATTCGAATTAGTATTCCACCTCTAACTGAAGAGAGACGCAAAGATTTAGTAAAAGTTTGCAAAAAATATACTGAAGATTCTAAAATTGCCATAAGAAATATTCGTCGCGATGCCAATGACAGCCTCAAAAAACTTGAAAAAGAAAAAGCATTAACAGAAGATGAGTTAAAAAAAGCCATAGATGAAGTACAAAAGCTCACTGATGGCTTTATTGCAAAGACTGACGAAAAAAACCAAACAAAAGAAAAAGAAATTATGGAAATCTAATTGGTTTCTGCTGAAAAATAGAGTTTTCAGCATGAACTAACCAAAATTTAGCCTGAATATAGCTTACTGCTCTGCTCAGTGCTTTTAATTGTACAACATACTGATTTTCTAAATCTTCATAATATTACTTTCCCACCAAGATAAAGTAATAGCGTTTTATATAATTTACTTTTAACACAAAAAAACTCATTAAAATAAAGTAGTGTTAAGGTAATAGAAAATTTATCTTTTTCAGTTTTAGCGTGGAGAGTTTTTTTATAAAAACACATTACTCAACCGCATTAAAATATTTGTATTTTTATGCGGTTGAGGTAAATTTTTTTGAAAATGTTTGGGAAGATCTTTTTTTAAAAAAGTTTTCTCAAAAAATTACCCGAACTGTAGTGTCTTCATAATTATAATTTTAACAATAAACTTTGCCATAAAAAAATTATGCAAAGCTCTCAATGTAAGTTTATATGACAAAACCAAAACATATTGCTTTTATTATGGACGGTAATGGACGCTGGGCTAAACAAAAAGGTTTTGAGCGTAGTGATGGCCATTTGGCAGGAGCTAAAACCGTGCGTACAATTCTTAAAGCCTGTGTAAAACATGAAATCCCCTATGTTAGTCTTTATGCTTTCTCCACAGAAAATTGGAATCGTCCAAAAGACGAAGTAAGTACACTGTTCAAACTATTTTGTGATTTTGTTAAAGCAGAACTTCCATTAATGTTGGAACATAAAATAAGATTGTCTATAATTGGGGATAAATCAGGCCTACCAAAAACTAGCCAAAAAGCTCTCGAATATGCCATACAAAAAACAGCCCATGGAACTAATACTGAACTAATCTTGGCCTTAAACTACTCGGGAACTCAAGAAATTTGCCGAGCCGCCAGAAATGGTATTTTAGAACTTCTAAGTTCAGAACAGAACTTAGAAAAAATTAGTACTGCTAATAAGTCAGACTTAACAAAAGTAATTAATGAAATTATTTCCACAGAAAACTTTTCAGAGCAAGAACTAAGGGCACACCTCTTTCAACCAAGTGTACCAGATCCGGACCTTATTATTAGAACAGGCGGAGAACTAAGGCTCAGTAATTTTTACTTACTGCAAGCAGCTTATGCAGAGTTATATTTTTGTGATACTTTCTGGCCTGACTTCCAAGAAGAAGATTTAAACCTTGCCCTTGAAGCCTTTGCTAAACGCAAAAGACGCTTTGGTGCTATTTAGTCGGTGCTGAAAAATATAATAACTATCTATAGATAAAAAGTTTTTTTTAGAACATTTCTTCATTGAGATTTTACAAAATGCTTTAAAAAGAACTGTTCGTATTTTCCTGTTTCCAGTGAGCAATTACACGCATACCTCTACCCTGCTTACTATATATTTTTAAAACCCCGCCACTAATACTTACCCTTTCCTGAATATTGCGTATACCATGGCTTATTTTATTTTCTGTCTCAAGGTAATGGTTTAAATCAAAGCCCTTGCCATCATCAACAATCAGAACAGTTAATCCGCGATTATCAAGTATTTTTATACAAACATTTTCGGCTTGACTATGTTTACTCACATTATTCATACTTTCTTGAATAAGTCTAAATATTACAATACGCATAGAAGCAGAAAGCAGTAAATCATCAAAAAAGAAATCTGCCTCAAGATTGATTTTTGGGTGAGCTAGGCGATAGTCCTCCACAAACCATTCTAAGGTTTTTAAAAGCCCCACATCAAGGCAAGGTGGGCGTAAATCTGTTTGAATACGACGCAATTGCCTACTTACACTTTTAACAACTTGAATTGAACTGTCGAGGCTGGCTTCGGCATTGTCAATATCAGCATTTTTCAAAAGCAATAATGCGTGTTCAACTGCTAATTTAATGGTGCTTAAGCTTGAGCCTATATCATCATGTAGCTCGGCGGCCAGTTTAAATCTTTCTTCTTCTTGTAGAGAAATAATTTGGTTGGAAAGCATACGTATTTGCTTAGTACGTTCTACCACGAGAGCTTGCAAATTTTTGTGAGAATTTCTAAGTTTTTGCTCCCTGTCCTCCAATTTTTCAGCAAAGTCACAGATGGCAAGTGCAATTTCTTGAACTTCACTGGCTCCGCTTGCTAAAGCCTTACAGCTTTTGTCATTCGAATATGATTTAATATAATTATTTATCTTAGTTAGTGGTGATAAAATATAATTTGATAAAAAGAAATAAATAAAAATAGTTGAAAGAATAATTACACTAAAAATACCTATAATTAAAAGAATGATATGCTGAATAGAATGTTCAAAATGTTCATTTTTTTGAGCAGTAATGCTTTGCGTTTGCTCAAATAAACTTTTTCCTATCTGATTAATTTCACCATAAAGCACTGCCAAAAAAATTTGTATGCGTGAATTTTCTTGTTGGATTTTATCATAAGTAAAAATTAGGCTTGGAATTGCCCCATTTTGTTCCAAAAAATCTAAAACACTACTTATTAAATTATTTAATTGTTCATTTTCATAGCTTTGGCTAGATTTAATCATATTTCCATATTTTATCAATTTTTTATGATTTTCAGTTAACATATTATAAATCTTAACATTATATGACATATCACGGCTTGAATTTAATACAAATAAATCAACCAAAATATCCTGAAAAATAATTCTAAGCTTTTCATTTATAAAATATTTTTCTTGATGTTCAGAAATTTTCTCTTGCAGATAATGTAAATGCTTTATGGAATTTTGCCCATTAGAATATAAATTTATGGACTGGGAAATATTTTCATCTATTAAATAAACAGCATATTGCAAATCTTGGATTTGTTTTAAAACTTGTGCAACACTTTTGTTAAATTGCTCAACCTCAAGGGATTTTGTTTTTTCATTTAGCTTGGATAATTGTTGTTTGATTTGATTTATTTTTGTAAAAAAAACTAATTCATAGCGTTGATTGAATAAATTATTAATTTCAGCATGAATATTTTTACACTCATCAATTAAACTGGAAATTTTGGCAATTTCAGGAATTGATTGCCTATATAAACTAATATAATCATTATTTAATTTAATTGTTGCAATATAAATACTAATAACAAAGGCTAATAATAGTAAAATAATAATTCCAAGTGGAGTTAATATGGCTGTTCTAATGGAAATATTTTTTTTACTAAACATATATAACCTATTCTGATTTAAAAATATTTAAAAGAGGTGAGTTCAAAGAGTAAAATAAATTTGGCAAATTATGAATATTTTTATTGGCAACTAAGGTGTAAGAATTATTCATTAACCATAATGCCGCGCTGTCATCAATTAATATTTTTTGAATTTCATTATAAATTTCTAGACGTTCTATTTCACTTTCTTCAATATTTGCTTTTTCAAATAGCTCATCAAGTTTATCATTTGAATAAGAACTATTATTAGTCCAAATTATACCCCTATCAATATTTTTAGAAGAATAAAGG
>CAYJHF010000068.1:0-3125 GCA_964369905.1 uncultured Mailhella sp.
TGGCACTTGGAGGCAACGTGCCTTTGTAGAAAAAGTCAAAAATTGACTTTTTCAGAGTGAACTAAATAGGACATAAAAATTGTTTTTCAGGCTATCCTATTAGATTTTTACATATTATCAGTGTTGTAGATGGATTAATTTTAAATTATAATTAGTTTTAATAGTTAGTTATAAATGCTCAAAAGGCATATATGTCCCTAAGATGGCAAAAATACAAGAGATTATTAAAAAGAGCTGATTACCAAGTTTGTTATAATTTGGGTAATAAGCAATTTACTAAATTTTTTGTATTGTTTGTGCGCAAAGCTGAGACAATGCGCATTGGGATTGCGGTGAGTAAGAAATGTGGAAATGCAGTTGCTCGCAATAGAATTAAAAGGGTTTTGAGAGAATTTTTTCGATTAAATCAAGGTTACTTAGGTGGAATTGAGCTCATAATTGTTGCCAAAAAACATTTAAAAGCCAAGAATTTTTCTTATAATTTAGCCCAAAAAGATTTACTCCCCATGCTTGAAAAATTTGCTTTGGAATATAAGCATAACTAGGTTTTTCTATTTTAGATTATGGTTGTGAGATGCTATAACTATTCGGTATATTAATTATTTTTTATGGCCAGATAAATTTAACATTTAATATTTATGTAGATAATTTGAAATTGAACAGAAAAATGATTGCCAGAAAATTATTTATTTTTCCCATAAGGGTATATCAAAAGTATATTTCGGTGCTTTTCCCACCTTGTTGCAGATTTAGCCCCAGTTGCTCACAATATGCAGTTAATGCCATTTCTAAACATGGAATTATTTATGGTATTTATTTGGGTTCATTGAGAATATTACGCTGTAATCCCTGGTTTGAAGGTGGCTATGATCCTGTTCCTGATGATTTTTCTTTTTCAGCACATATTTCAAATATTTTTGGAAGAATAAAATTTTTTTTCAAAAATAATAATCTGAGAACTTTGTATAATTATTTTTTTTGCAAAGAGTCTCAAAAAAATAAAACAAATATTCAAATTTAGTAAAATTATTATGCAGAGCAAAAGGCGCACAAATCATTTATTTAACAGCAAAAAACTAGTTTTTCCTGTTCTTATTTTGTGTTCAGATTTGCCTTGCAAATTCTCCACGAAGCACTACACAGCTTGCTGTGTAGACTTTTCATTATAATTAAGTAGGGTTTTATGGAAAACAAAAACACTTTTCTTGCTTTGGCACTTTGTTTTGGTATTTTAGTGGGTTGGCAGTATTTTGCTGAGTATATGGGTTGGGTACAACCTGCAACCACCCAAGTTCAAACAGAGCAGGTCCAAGATTCAGAGTCTGCGGCCATTGATAATTTCTCAAATAATCAAACTTTTACAAGTCAAGCTCCTCTTTATGCTCCTGCAGAAGGTAAAACTATAAAGGTTGAAACTCCTTTTTATACAGCAACCTTTCATTCCGCCGGTGGGGTTTTACAGTCTTTTGAGCTAAAAGAACATAAGGCAACCAGCAGTAAGGATTCTCCTCTTTACAATTTAATTTCTGAGCAAGCGAAATCTGTTTCTCCCATGGGACTTTTATTAAATGGCAAACCATCATGGAATATTGGAAATTGGAGTACAAATCTAAATGATATAAACCTTACAGAAAATTCTGTGCAAAGCCTAACATTTGAAGGAAATATAGATGGCATAACTTTGCAAAGGCATTTAACTTTTGATGCAAGTACTTACTTAATTACTGAAAAAGTTAGTGTTATTGCACCGCAAAACAAATCTTACATTGCAAGAATTGGTTATACCTTGGCAGCTTCTCCTTATTCAGAAGGATCTGATTATGATCCAATGCGTGTGGCTTGGGATATTGAAGGAAGTTATGATGAAGACTATGACGTTGATACTTTGATAAATGAAGGACTTGTTCAAAATGGAGCTCTTTATTGGGGAGCACTCACCAATAACTATTTCTTGAGCGCTGTTGCCCCTGCAAATAAAAGCGGAGCCTTAAAGGCTAGAATTCAAAACAATGTTTGGAGAGTTGCAGTTGAAACAACGCCCTTGACAGTTAATGCTTCTGAGAGTGCAAGCCAAGATGTTGCTTGGTGGTTTGGTCCAAAGGTTGATGAATTACTTGATAAAGCTCCCAATGAGCTTTCAAAAGCATTAAATTTTGGATTTTTTGAAGTATTAGCTAAACCTTTATTGTGGTTATTGCAATTTTTCTATCAATTTGTACATAACTGGGGTGTGGCAATTATCTTATTGACCATTTTAATTAAAATATTATTCTGGCCACTTACCAAGAAAAGTTTTAAATCTATGGAGCAGATGAAACGTATTGCGCCCTTGGTTGAGGAACTAAAAAAGAAGCATGGTGACGATAAGCAAACTATGTCTAAGGAAATGATGCAACTTTATAAGACTTATAATGTAAATCCCATGAGTGGTTGTTTGCCAATATTGGTACAATTACCTGTTTTTATTGCTCTTTATAATGCTTTGCTTTATTCTAACAATTTACGTCATGCGGAATTTATACCTTATCTTCCTTTTACAGATATTTTGTGGTTGTCAGACCTTTCTGTTCAGGACCCACTTTTTATTACTCCTCTTTTAATGGGGGCAACCATGTTTTTACAACAATGGCTTTCGCCTGCCATGGGTGACCCCACTCAAAGAAAAATAATGCTGATTATGCCTGTGGTATTTACTGTTATGTTCTTATATTTTCCCTCAGGACTAGTTCTTTATTGGTTAGTTAACAATGTTCTCTCCATCGCTCAGCAGTGGTGGACTTTGCGTAAGGTGTAGAATTATGAGTAATTTCAAGGAATTTCAAGCAAAAAACTTAGATCAAGCCATTGCAGACGCGTGCACATTTTATGGAACAGATCGAGTTAAATTAGAAATAAACATTATGGAAGATGCTAAAACAGGTGTTTTTGGTTTGATTGGTGCTAGAAAAGCAAGAATTCAAGCACGCCTTGCACAATTACCAAATGTAAGTTTAGACGATGACAGCGATGTAAGCAGAACAAGAAAAAATGCTTCCAGAAATCAAGTTAAAAGTGCTAAAGGGAAAAATAAATCAAAACTTGATAAAATTGAAGAGCAAATTGAACAGTCCTCTACAAAAGATGTT
>CAYJHF010000068.1:3135-11865 GCA_964369905.1 uncultured Mailhella sp.
TTAGCTACCGAGGAAAAACCAAGAGCTAAAACAGGAAAAAACAATTTACCCGACGGCAAGAAAAATTCTAACTACAA
This sequence comes from uncultured Mailhella sp., assembly GCA_964369905.1. Classification (GTDB taxonomy): domain Bacteria; phylum Desulfobacterota; class Desulfovibrionia; order Desulfovibrionales; family Desulfovibrionaceae; genus Taurinivorans. The sequence continues at coordinate 3,213 of CAYJHF010000068.1, forward strand.
AAAAACAGAAAAACCTTCCCAAGTTATGGAATATGACGAAGAGGAAGGAGAGAGCCAAAGTCAATTCCTCAGCAATTCGCAAGGAGATGATGAAATACTTGAAGATCACATCTTAGAAGCATTAGATCGAGAAGCTATGGAGAAGGCTAACTTGTTCGGTAATGTTACTGAGGCTGAAATTCGTGCCAACAATGACTTTAATGAGCGTTCAAGCAATAAAGGTATGCGTAAATCAGGACGCAAAAATGAGAAAGAACGCAATTATAAAGATAAAAGCCAAGCAAAACGTGAAAAACAAGACTATAGAGCGGATAAAACAGAGCGCCAAAATAGTGAAAAGCCTGAACGTCAAGCTAAACAACATATAAAAAATGATGTTCAATTATCCAATGATGAAATTAAGCAATTAGATCCGGAAGAACGTAGGCAATATTATATTCAAAAAAGACAAACTGAAAGAGAGAGCAGGCCACCAAAGCAATTTGTTGCAACAGAATATGAGGCAAGTCCATTGCCAAGATTGCCCCTTACAGAGCTTGATCAGGAAAAACTTATAAGTACATCTATAGAGGTAATTCGCAACTTGGTTTCACCCATTGTGGGAGAAGAAGCTCCAATTAATGCAGTAGTTGCTGATGATAGGGTACAAATAAGTATTGAAAGTGATGATACTGGGCTATTAATTGGCAAAGAAGGTCAAAATTTAGCGGCTATACAATACCTCTCCACCAGAATTGTTACTCGTAAAATGGAATCACAAATACGTATTCAGGTTGACACAGGGGACTATCACTCTCGTCAAGACTCTAGGCTAGAATTTTTGGCACAAACTTTAGCAGAAAGAGTCAAAGAGGGAGGACGTCCTCAATCCACAAGACCATTGAGTGCTTATCAGCGTCGTCTTATTCACCTAACTTTACAAGATGATCCTGAAGTTATTACCAGAAGCTGTGGGGAGGGATCATTAAAAAGAGTTGTTGTTATGCGCAAGCGTTTTAACGAAGCTGAACAACATAAAAAAAGCTCTGATGATTTAGGTTTGAATGAACAAAATGAGAACTATGAAGATGATTTTATTAATGAAAATTTGATGGATGAAACTTATGAAGAGTTTGAAGTTTCAGAAGATTATACAATCATTGATGAAGAGTTTCATTCAGATGAAAATCCAAAACAATAAGCTTGAGCTTAAAACCAATAATCTGACATTTGACAAGTGATTAAATTCAGTTTATACACAGCCGGTGAACTTGTTATAATTTACAGAGGAATTGTGTTAGTAAAAGTATAATATACTTACTACACGTTTTGTTAATGCAATGTGCTACATTATTTGTGGTATAAATTATGGAAATGAAATTAATTTGGAGCAAACTATGCTATCTTTAAAAAAAATTGTTTTACTTTGTTTTATGGCTTTAATTATTCCTGCTTGTACTGAAAGCGGTCAAAAAGTTGCTGTTATAAATGTGCAAGAAATAATTGGAAGTGGACCTAATGCTGAAAAAGCACAGGCTGCAATTCAAGAAGCACAAGAAATTTTTCAATACAACCTCAATGCTATTGAAAAAAAATTGGAATCTTACAATAATAGAGAACTTGCCAATGCTTATCTAGCAGAAGCAGCCAGACAATTACAAGCTCAAATGAATACTTATAGACAAGTCAGTCTACAAAATATTGCAAATGCTTTAAATGAAATAATTGAAGCTGAAAAAGTGAACTATGATATAATTCTCAATAATGCTGATGTATTACACGTTAAAGATCAATTTGACATAACACAAAAGCTAATAACAAAGCTCAATGCAGTTAGCGTAACAATGCCACAGCTTCCACAAAGAATAGATGATCCTAACTTGCCTGAAGAATCTGAAATTCAACAAAATGAAACAATACCTACAGAGTAAATTAGAATGAAAATTTTTTCTAAAAGAAAAAAAATCTAAAAATCTTCTTATAATTATAGTCCCGCTAAAAATCATAGGTTTTTAGCGGGCTACGTTTATGAGTCATCTGGCTTTACCTATAAATGAGAGTCTGCCCAATGAATTATGTATAGGTTCCATTTTAAAAATATTAAGCTATTATAAAAGACAAAGCTTATCGAGGTTTTTGTGAAAACAAATCAAAAAAAATCCAATACAAAAAACACAAAATCACCAGGGCGCACACCAAAAACTCATAGTGTGAGTAAAAAAAATATAAGAAATGTTCCAGCACAAAAATCACAACTATCTAAAAATAAACAAATTTCGGAAAAAGAAGCCCTACCTTTGCTGATTGCAGACCCAATTATTTTTGACGGTATTTCTAATCCCATATTATTACAAGAACATCTTACAGATGAAAGAACATCTACTGTGTCAGAATTCAAGCCGGAAATTTTAGCTCCGGCCGGCGATATGAACTCATTTTTAGCCGGACTGGCCGCAGGAGCGGACGCATTTTATGTTGGATTGAAACATTTTTCAGCCAGAGCAGGCGCAGATAATTTCAGTAGCACTGAACTTTCACAAATGGTGAACTTAGCAAATGAGCATAATAAAAAAGTAAATATTGCTTTTAATTCATTGGTTAAGCCAAATGATTTGAGCACTGCCGGACGCTTGATGGTGCGCTTAGCCCGTGATGTGAAACCAAATGCCATTATTATTCAAGACGCAGGGCTAATTGAAATAGCAAGACAAGCAGGCTTTAATGGAGAAATACATTTATCTACCTTAGCAAATATCACTCACCCTAAGGCCCTGGAAGTGGCGGCCAAACTTGGTGCTCACAGGGTTATTTTGCCAAGGGAAATAAATATTGATGAAGTGCATCAAGTGGCTGAAAATTGCCCCAAAAGTCTTAGTTTAGAATTATTTGTGCATGGTGCTTTGTGCTATTGTGTTTCGGGGCGTTGCTATTGGTCTAGTTACATGGGTGGCAAAAGCGGACTAAGGGGGCGTTGTGTTCAACCTTGCCGCCGTATTTATTCACAAAGGGCAAACCAAGGACGTTATTTTTCTTCTCAAGATTTATCCCTTGATGTTTTGGTTAAATCTTTGTTGGACATTCCAAAACTCAATTGCTGGAAAATTGAAGGGCGAAAAAAAGGTCCTCATTATGTTTACCACACAGTTTTAGCTTATAAAATTTTGCGTGATGAGGGCAGTTCAGCTAAAAAAGAAGCCGAAGCATTATTGCAAATGTCCCTTGGCAGACCAAGTACCCATGGAATTTTCTTGCCTCAAAATCCTCAAGAGATTACCAGTCCAAATGAAAATACAGGCTCAGGGCTTCTTGTTGGTAAAATCCAATTTGATCAGATTGAAGAAGAAAAAGACTCAAAGCAAAGCAAAAAAAATACAAAATCTGAAAAAAGCAGGCCAACTTTTTCTCCACCCTATTTTAAGCCTCGCATACCCCTATTGGCAAAAGATCTCATTCGCATAGGCTATGAAGATGACTTATGGTATAATACTTTACCAATTACCCGCTCTGTGCCAAAAGGTGGTTCTTACTCTTTACGTTTAGAAAAGCATAAGACTCCAAAATCTGGAACCCCTGTATTTTTAATTGACAGACGAGAACCACAATTAATGCAGGAATTGAAAAAATGGGAAAATAAATTAAACGCAACCAAGGGCACAAAAGCCGAGAATGTCGAATTTACTCCTCATTTACCAAAGCCCATCAGGAGTGCAAGAAGTCAATTTAATATTAGGGTGCGTTCAAATTTACCACAGGGAAAAGAAACAAGAGCAGCTCGTTCGTCCTTAACAGGACTTTGGCTCAGCCCGTCAACTGTTAGAGGAATTTCAAGAACCCTTGCCCCAAGAATTTCTTGGTGGCTACCACCAGTAATTTGGCCTAATGAAGAACATATTTGGCAAAGAACTATTAATGAAGCTCTTAGCAATGGCTCAACTCATTTTGTTTGCAATGAACCTTGGCAAATAGCTTTCTTTATGGATAAAGATATTTTTAGAACTCAATATGCTAAGCTTGGTTTTAGTGAAGAAGAGCTTGAAAGGTTGCAAAATGCCAATAAAAATATTCCGAATAATCAAAGCCATAAAATGAAAGTGCCTAGAGGTGGCAAAAGTAATGCCAGTTCAATCTCAAAGCTGAACCTCATTGCCGGACCTTTTTGTAATATTGCCAATGCCGCAAGCATAGCTTTATTAAAAAACTTGGGATTTGATGCCGCCTTTGTTAGTCCCGAACTTTCAAGGCAAGATTTTCTACTTCTACCTAAGCAATCCTGTTTACCGCTGGGAATTGTGCTTGAAGGATTTTTCCCCATGGGTATTTCAAGGCATGAAGTACAATATTTAAAAAATAATATGACTTTTACAGGCCCTAAGGGAGAGCAATTTTGGACCAGAAAATACGGACAAAACACTTGGATTTATCCTTCATGGCCACTTGATTTAAGCAAGCATAAAGTAGAACTTGAACAAGCAGGCTATAGTTTTTTTGCTGTACTTGACGAATATTGTAAAGAAATTCAAGAAAGGCAAGCCAGTGAGTTCAACTGGGATAATATTTTATTATAAAAATTTGCTGGCTAGCACAATTCTCTTTATTGAAAGCTCTGCATAATTTTTGTATTTTTTTACACTACTGTTCGGATAACTTTTTGGGAAAACCTTTTTTGAAAAAAAGTTTTTCCCAAACCCTTTCCAAAAAACTTTAACCTAACGACATAAAAATATTTGTATTTTTATGTCGTTATCATATTTTCAGCATCGACTAATTATCAACGGTGTAAAATTCTTCCACATAGCCAGGTCTTATCCAAAAAAGATTTCTGGAATGCCGTTTAAATCCCCCCATCTCACGTATCATATGGGAAACAATATTTTGTTTCTCACTGGTATTTAACCATCTTGCCGCATTGGATTCTTGATTAATAGAATAGAAGCGAGCTGAAATCCTTCTAATATGGAGTAAATAAAGTTTTACTACGGCGCTATCAATTTCAGGCATGGAATCGCAGTTGATAACCAAGTCAAAATGTTTATCGGGGATGGTATGAACGCAATCCTGAATAAGTAATTTAATGGCTTCCGGAGAAGTATGTATTTTATTAGAATCTTGGAATAAAAATTCACGGTGAGGCATATTTCTTTGTAAAAAGTAGGCACTAATCATACTCACAGTGGGAAGATCTATGATGGTAATATCTTTTATACCTAGCCAATCAAGATAATAGGCCAAAAGACCGCTTCCGCCACCAATTTCACAAATTTTGGGGTTTTTAATGTCTTTGAGATATTCTTTTATGGAAAGTGCTAAATAAATGTAGACAAAATGTCTGTCACTAAAGAAGCCTTGCTTGGTTTTTATACCATAAAAACCTGGTTGAAAACTTGGGAAAGGCAGCTTTTTTTGTAACTCTTTTTCAATAGCCTGTATGTAAAACTCTGGTTTTAAGGAAAGGGCTTGGCCGTATACATTTTGTTCTGTGCATTCGACAGGAATAAGGTTGAGGTATTCAGCCAAGTTTACAAGGCTGTCCATGTAATAAAGGTAAAAATTTGTTATGTAGGTTGTGCCTTTTAAAAATTTGTCCATTTTATAATCATATAAGACAAAGCCCTTGGACAAGTCATTGGCATAGAGAGCATTTAATAGATCTAAGGCTTGTTCATCTTCATTTTTCTCAAGGTGCTGAACAAGTGTGGAATGGGTCGGAAGAATAAAATCAGCCCAAAGGTCATTATTTTTTTTGAAATTTTAAATCACAGGTAAATAGGCTTCTTTTAGGCGTGCCAGTATTTTATGACCGCTTTTGTCTGTCAAGAACAGGTTGTTGACAAAAACTGCTTATATCAACGGTGCGAGCACAATGATGCCTCCTGTAACTTGCAACAAAATTGGCGAGATTTTGAGCACTTGCTAAATCCATGGCTATTCTCCATTAGCTTTAAATTATGTAGATAAAAAATTGAAGATCTATTATTATAGTAAGTTTAGTTGAAATTACTATAATAACTGCAACACTAAGCAAGTGTGTCTTTAAAAAGTTGACAATATGATTTCAACTTAAAATACTGTACAACATTTTTTTGAATAAAGAAATAAAAAAGGCATATAAAATTTTTCCACAACAGTAAGTTTTGTCTTAGGTTAAAATATCCTAAAACCATTGATAGATGTTCAATTTAAAACATATCTCGGTGTGTAAATCTTGGCTTTGCATTTTTTGAAACTACTTTGAAATGTTAATATTGAAAAGTTTATATATTTTTATTGTATCAAGTAATGCTGAAATTTAATAAATTATAAAATATACCGCGATTACTACCTTACGTTGACGCAACTAAATAAACTTAGATTAACGAATTTAAAAAATAAAAACCCTACAATGCTTTATAAACATTACAGGGCTATTTTATATTATTTAGTGGCGGAGAGGGGGAGATTCGAACTCCCGGTACCTTTTGAGTACACACGATTTCCAATCGTGCTCCTTCGGCCAGCTCGGACACCTCTCCGTCGAAAAGATTATTTAGCCTATTGTTAGGACTTAGGCAAGTAAAAAATTGTTTATTTTCAATTAAATTTTTAAATCTGGTTTAAAAGCAATTTACTTTAAGATTTAGTCTAAATATTTGCTATTTAAAATTTGTATTTTAGCGATTTCTTGCCATTTGGGCCAGACGTTCAATTCTTTCCTCAATGGGGGGATGTGTACTAAAAAGTGATTGCATTTTTCCTGTAAGGGGTGAAATTATAAACATATTTTCAGTAGCTGGGTTAGCATTTAGGGGAACTTGCTTACTTCTATTTGAGATTTTATCCAAGGCTCTTGCTAGGGCCATGGGATCGGATGAGAAGCGAGCACCGCTTTCATCTGCCAAATATTCGCGAGAGCGAGAAATTGCCATTTGAATTAGACTGGCGGCCAAGGGGGCTAAAATCATAATCAAAATACTGCCCAACATTCCGCTACCTCCACCACCTTCTTCACTATTATTTGAGGAACCACCAAAAAGGGAGGTAAAATAAAGCATATTGGCAATGGCGGTTATGGCTGCACCAAAAATGGCTGCAATGGTTTGAATTAAAATATCACGATTGGCAATATGTGCTAATTCGTGTGCTAGCACTCCCCTAAGCTCTTCGGGGCTAAGAATGCGCATAATTCCTTCTGTAACCGCCACGGCACTGTTTGCAGGGTTTCTGCCTGTAGCAAAAGCATTGGGGCTTTGATCCGGAATGAGATAAATTTTAGGTTTAGGGATATTGGCATTTTGGCAAAGCTCTTCTACCATGTTATGGATTTGCGGAGCATCAACAGCTTGAAGCTCCCTTGCTTTATACATTTTTAAAACCATTTTGTCAGAATACCAGTAACTAAATAAGCTGGTTGCACAGGCAAAAGCAAAGGCAATAATCATGCCCTGCGATCCACCAATTGCATTACCAACTGCCATAAATAGGGCAATTAAAGCGGCAAAAAGTACAGCGGTTTTTATTGAACTAGTCATTTTTTCTCCATTTTAGAGGTTTTGGTATAAGTATTATTTATAGCAAAGCTTTTCATAAGAAAAGGGTTTTGTTAAGTTATCATCTATCGCAAATTTTCCATGAAACCTGACATAATAACTTGTGCAGAGTTTTCAAAAAATTATAATATAAGAGAAATAAATCTTTTTTTTAAATTGGCAAGAGTATTTAGGCAAATCTAATAAATTAAAATCTCTACACAATTATTTTGTCGGTAATTTATAATTTAACTTTATAATACAAAGTCTTATTGTTTTGTAAGTAAAAAATAAATATAGGCAATTTCGACAAAATTAATAGTTTTGTATTTTTAGAAAAAATTGTTAGAATATTTTATGTGATTAATAATAAAAGTTGGAGATAGGTAATGGCACATAAAAATGAACGTGAAACAATTAAAAACTCAGAAGATTTGAACTCTAGCGAGCATACGCAAAAAGTTGGAAAGATGTTTGATGCCATAAAGCGTTATGATTTTTTTAACCATACATTTAGCCTTGGAATAGATTATTGCTGGCGTAGAAAAATGGTGAAAAGTTTAATATTAAATCATGAGCCAAGCATATTAGATGCCGCCGCCGGAACACTTGATGTGAGTTTGGCCTTACTCAAACACTTTTCCAAAGCAAAAATTGTGGCCGGTGATATATCGGAAGAAATGTTAAACTATGGCAGAAGTAAAATAAAGCCAGTTTTTCAAGAGCAACTGCAATTGCAATACATGGATGTTAAAGAAATACCATATCCAGAAGCTAGTTTTGATGCTGTAACCATTGCTTTTGGAATTCGCAATGTGGACGACAGAATAAAAGCTCTAAAAGAAATATATAGAGTGCTAAAGCCCGGTGGTCAAGTTTGTGTGCTGGAATTTGCTCCCCTAACCATTCCGATCTTAGGCGCTTGCTATCATTTTTACCTTGAAAAAATTGTACCGAAAATTGCTAAAGTATTTGGTGAAGATGAAGCAACCTATCACTATTTATCTTCAAGCATAAAAAACTATATTTCCGCCGCCAAGTTTTGTGAGGAACTCAATGTTGCCGGATTTAAATACATTAAGCATGAAAAACTAAGCTTTGGAATTGCAAACCTATATAATGCAATTAAAAGCTAGGCTAAAATTTTCCTTGCTAATTTTGGCAAATTATTT
>CAYJHF010000068.1:11875-12064 GCA_964369905.1 uncultured Mailhella sp.
AAAACTTAGCCTAGGAATTGCCAATCTCTATAATGCGATAAAAATATAAAGTTTTTCTTGATAAATTTAACAATCTATCTAGAATACAAAAAGTGCCCAGGTGGTGGAATTGGTAGACACGCTATCTTCAGGCGGTAGTGCCAAAAGCGTAGGAGTTCGACTCTCCTCTTGGGCACCAATGTAAATTTA
>CAYJHF010000069.1:0-11961 GCA_964369905.1 uncultured Mailhella sp.
TCTTGCTTTTTGCACTTCAATGTCGCCATGCTCCAATGAAGTGTTTAGGGCATTTCAAGACAATTCTTTTCCAAAAATGCCCTAACCCATCTCATGTTCTTGGCTTTCATATAATGAGTTAGTATAACTTTTTACAATCTCTACTGCTTGATAAAAAAGTACAATATTGGGACTGTAATATATTTCTCGGCCACGTTTTTGTGCAATAACTAAGCCTGCATATTGTAATATAGAAAGATGATGCACAATGGCAGAGCGACTTAAAGGAATTATTTTAACCATAGTTTTTAGGCTAATTTCTTCATTTGGTTCAAAAAGTAACATTATGGTTTGCCTTTGCTTATCACCGAGGGCAGCAAATATGCTGGTAATGGCTTCCCATTCAGGGGGTAAATTATCAATATATTTAGTATTCATTATTTTATTGCCAATTTGTTTAGGCCTTGTTCCACTTCAATAAGGTGATCATACATGGCCTTAGCAGCGGCACTTGGATCTTTGGCCTTAATGCAGTCTAAAATGCGCTCATGAGCCTTTAGCACTTCTTCTGCAAAATCATCACCTGGATTGAATTGATATTTATATTCTGCCAAAATATTATTCACGAAATCTTGAATAATTAATAAAATGGGATTTCCAACCAACTTGGCCAAAAATACATGAAACTCAACTTCCATTTCTGTGAGTTTTTCTTTTTGATTGGTTTTTATAGCTTCAACACATTGTTCATGAATGCTTTGTAATTGCTCAAAACTTTCATCAGTCATACATTCCGTGGCTTTGTAGGTAATATGAGGTTCTAATAATGTGCGAATTTCAGTTAAATTAGCTTGGGTAAAATTTTGAAAGTGCAGAAAATTGGAGAAAAAACCTCTGGCAGTTTCAAAATCAATTTCACTAACTATTGGCCCTCCGCTTGCACCTCTTTTTATGGAAATAAAGCCCATGCCTTCAAGGGCGCATAAAGCCTCACGCAAGGTATGTTTACTCACATTAAATTGCTTCATTAAATCATGTTCACATGGTAGGGCTTGCCCGGGAATAAGCTCACCACTTATAATGGCTGTTCTGATTTGGCGCACTATTTGAGTGGAAACTTTTTCTCTGGTTGTGCTTGTAAAATTCATTTTTTCCCCATCAAAAATGAAAGCTTTGTAAACTTTCTTATAAAAAATTAATATTAGTTAAAATTGATAGCTTTATGGGTAGAGGTTTCAAAATATGCTGTATAAATACTTGTAAGAGGTTTTTTATAATATATATTTTGTGAATATTCCATTATTATACATACTTTTTAGTATGTTGCAATAAATTATTTTAAATAAAAAAAAGTCATATAAAAACCAAACAATTTCAATCAAATATAACAATTATTATAATATTTGATAAATTCTATTTGACAAATATATGGATATATGGTTTTTTAACTCATGGCTTTTTACCTATTGTTTTAATAATGAGAAAAATAGGGTAAAATAATTTTTTTATAATTGTGCTAAGCGATTAACATTTAGGAGTCAAAAATGTCTATTAAGCGTCTAAAATTTTCCATTGATAATGAATGGCTAGAAACAAAATCAGGAAAGTATACCCCTGTTATGAACCCCAGCACAGGCGAACAAATTGCTGAAGCGCCTGTTTGCACAAAGGAAGAGGCCAATGCCGCTGTTGCTTCTTGCCGTGCTGCTTATCCTGCTTGGTCTGCCAAGCCTGTTTCTGTTAGAACTCAAGTTATTTTTCGTTTTAGAGAGCTTGTGCTTCAACACTTTGAAGAACTTTCCCTTCTGCTCTCAACTGAAATGGGGAAAAATATTTCCGAAGCCCGTGGTGACGTGCATAAGGTAGTAGAAGCTTGTGAAGTTGCCGTTGCTGCCCCCATGGAAATTCAAGGGCATACCATGATGGAAGCCACACGTTCCCACGATATTAACCTTTACCGTGAGTCAGTTGGTGTATTTTTAGGCATTGTTCCTTATAACTTTCCTGCTATGATTCCTTTTGGTTGGTTTATTCCAACTTGTATTGTGGCCGGAAATTGTATGGTTTTAAAAGCTGCCAGTATGGTTCCGCAAACCGGAATGCGCCTTTTAGAGCTTCTTTATGAAGCAGGTCTTCCAAAGGGAGTTGTTAATCTTATAACTTGTAGTCGTGATGAAGTAACTGACTTGCTTACCCACCCTGAAATTAATGGAGTAAGCTTTGTGGGCTCAACTTCAGTTGGCAAACATATTTTTTCTGTGGCCGCTGCCAATGGGAAAAGAGTGCAATGTCTAACCGAAGCCAAAAATCATGCCTTAGTGCTTGAAGATGCTTCCCTTGAATGGACAGCAAGACGCATAATCAACTCTTCCTACGGTTGTGCAGGACAGCGTTGCATGGCCCTACCTGCTGTTGTGGTGCAAGAATCTGTGGCCGATGAATTTGTAAAAATTATGACTAAGCTTGCTAAAGAATTAATTATTGGGCCTGCTTATGATGAAAAAACAGATCTTGGGCCTGTAATCAATGCTTCTCACAAGCAATCTGTGGAAGACTGGATTAGTAAAGGAATTGAAGAGGGTGCAAGTTTAGTGCTTGATGGGCGTAATTGTAAGGTTGAGGGCTATGAAAATGGTTCTTATGTAGGGCCTACGATTTTTGATCATGTAAGTCCGGAAATGAGTATTGGACAAAGGGAAGTTTTTGGACCTGTACTTTGCATAAAGCGTTGCAAGGATTTTAATGATGGGATTGCAATTATGAATGCCAATCCTTATGCCAATGGTTCTTCAATCTTTACAAATAGTGGACATTATGCTCGTGAATTTGCCAAGCAAACCCATGGTGGCATGGTAGGAGTCAATGTGGGCATTCCTGTGCCTTTGGCTTTCTTCCCATTCTCAGGGCATAAATCTTCTTTCTTTGGTGATTTGCATTGCCTTGGCCGTGATGGACTTCGTTTCTACACTCAAATTAAAACTGTTTCCACCAAGTGGGTTTCACCCGATTAATCACACCAAGCCAAGGTTGACACTTGGGAAGGAACAATTAATAGATAATTAGTAAAAATTATGCAATTTTTTGCTAATTTTGATTTTAGAGCAGTTTCAAAAGCCTTGAAACTGCTCTAGTATAAATTACCTTTTCAAAAGATTAACCATCTTTACTCATACAACATTTTTTATATTTTTTACCACTGCCACAGTGGCAATCATCATTACGCCCAATTTTGGCAATTTCTCTTTTATATGGTTCTTTGCCTTTTACAGTTCCTTCCACATAATACCAAGTGTCTCCTTCCTTGCGAAAAAAAGCATCTTCTTCCATAACTTGAGGGTAATTTCTAACTGTGTAATTGGCTCTAAAGCTAACTTCACCTGTTAAGTCATTTTCTCCACCGTCCTTGGTGCTCAAAATTTCCAAGGATTGCCATTCCATTACGGAAGACCATTTTTCAATATCTTCAGGCTTAGCATCGTCCCTAAATTCAGGGTGGGCACTATTGGTTAAAAATTCATATTGCTGAGTTGCATGGGCACTGTAGCGAGCCCTCATAAGAGCTTCGGCACTTGGTGCAAGCTTTGTTCCTGCAATAATAGGTAAACAGCACTCATTGGCCTCTCGCTCAAGTCCGCATGGACATCTATTTATAATTTCACTGCTCATAAAGCCTCCATTCATAATGTATTTTTAGTTAGTTCATACTGAATAAGTCAATTTTTGACTTTTTTCAGCGTGGACTAGTTAAAAGTAATTTATTTTTGTAACAAAGAAAAATTATGTCATTGTGCAAAAAAAAGCAAATAATAAAACCTGTTTTTAGAACAGTTTTAAGTAAATACTTATTGAATAGTAAAAAAATAAAATTTATTTTATATAAGCTTTCATGCTAATTTTATTGATTATTTTTCATTTGGCATAGCTTTAGCAATATACATAGCATAAATAATAAAACTAAACCCAAAAAAGAGGGAAAAGCCATGAAATATAATTATAATAAAAATTATGAAATCAATATGTTATCAGTACAAAATTCATTTTGTTTCAACCTTCATGCCCTAAGGGAAGTTATAAATATTTCTGCCAAATTTTTGACAATTATTTTAACTGCCTTCTTGGGTTTAACTACACTTTTTATTTTTGAAGCTGAGGCCATAAGACTGAAAGATATATCAAGTATTTCAGGTGTTAGGGACAATCAGCTCACAGGTTATGGCTTAGTGGTTGGTTTAAATGGTTCTGGTGACACCAGAGATAATTTTACCAATTCAAGCCTTAGCAATATGCTTGAGAGCATGGGAATTTCATCTGATGCCAGTGAAATAAGAGCCAGAAATGTAGCTTCTGTAATGGTTACAGCCAATATTCCGGCCACAGCCAAGGCGGGAAGTTCCATTGATGTAACAGTTTCAAGTATTGGTTCTGCCACCAGCATAGCCGGCGGTGTTTTATTGCAAACTCCTTTGACCGGAATTGACGGTAAAGTCTATGCCATTGCTCAAGGCCCTCTTTTGGTGGGTGGATTTTCAGCAGGTGGTGCAGCCGGCGGTGGAGTTCGCAGTAATAGTACAACAGTTGGAACTATGTCAGGTGGGGCAGTGGTTGAGCGCGAAGTGCCCTTTAGCTTTAATAATCAACAAGAACTCAACATTAATATGCACATTCACGATTTTTCTACAACACAATCCACCGTGGATAGTTTAAACTCAAGCTTAGGCGGAAATTTTGCCAGAGCTCTTGATGCCTCCACCATAAAATTACAAATTCCACCGGCTTTTCAAGGTAACTTAGTTCCTCTCATGGCTTCCATTGAAAATATTGATATTTCACCGCAAACTGTGGCCAAAGTTGTTGTTGATGAAAGAACCGGAACCATTGTAATCGGAAAGGATGTGCGCCTTGCCAGAGTTGCAGTTGCCCATGGTAATTTACAAGTAACCATACAAGAAAATATTGCTGTGGCTCAGCCCAATGCCTTTACTCAAGGCACAACTGTAGCTTCACCTGTTACTGAAGTAACTGCCAGAGAAGAAATTAGAAATCTCAATTTAGTGGAAGGGGCAACTTTGCAAGAATTAGTGGACGGTTTAAACTCCGTAGGTGCAAGCCCCAGAGATTTAATCAGTATATTAAAAGCCCTTAAAGCTTCAGGTTCGCTATATGCGGAATTGGAGGTCTTATGAACGACATTAGCATGATGACAAATATGGCCATGTCAAAGGCCACTCAAGGAAATTACAGTTCACATCAAAACAAGGCTATGGCCAGTCTAAATGAACAAGATGCCACCAAGAAGAAACAAGAACTTGGGAAGGCTGCCGAGGGTTTTGAAGCCATTTTTATTCAAAAGATGTGGGAACAGATGCGCGCCTCCATTCCTGAAAATGCCTATCTTGGTAGTAAGGAAGAAAAGTATTGGCAATCCATGTATGATCAAGAGCTTGGCAAGAGCATGGCGGCAGGCGGAGGTATTGGATTGGCTGATTTAATAGTTCAGCAAATGTCCAAGGAAAGAGTTACTTCTCCAAGCACCAGCAATCTAAGTATGGGCAAGGCCGCAGGTCGACAAAGAATGGAAGTGGAACCTGCACCCTTATTTGCTAATGAAAATGTAGCAACTCAAGAAAATGTAAAGGCTAATATAAGCAATGTTCAAAATCAAGCAGTTCAAAATACTACATTGTTAAGTAATACAAATGATCTTTATGAAAGTTATGACAATCAGCTTGAAATAAGTCCGGCTTTGCACAATAATCAAAATAGGCAAACATTACAAAGCCAAAATTTTGACAATATAAATTTTGCACCACAAATGGGGGAAGATTATAAGATAGCCATGGCTCAAAGTGGGCAAGGTCTTGAAATCAATAAGCCTGTACAAACAAATAGTGTAACAAGTCCAACGGTGGCCAAGGCTTTATCTGAACTTGAAGCCATGGTAAATCCACCTCAGCCCACAGTGGTTAAGACTACTTACACCACAAACTTACCTGCCTCTGAACGCAAAAATGCCATTTTAGATAAGAAAGGCAATTTAACATCTGAACACAAGAACATGGTGGAACAAAATCATAAATCTATGCAAAAAACTCAAAATATTGCTCCAGTAGTGCAAGGAGAAGCTATACAACATAATGAATATCCTGAAGAATTGATTACAGCACCCCTTACTCCAAGAGGTAATGAGAATTTTGACAGGGCTAATCAGAGCTTAAATCAGAACCGCAATATTTTGGACGGCATACAAACTAGGTATAGATCTACAGCTTTACCAAATCCAAGTATACAACAATTTTTAGCCAATAATATGGCTTATAATTATCCCACAGTGGAAGAGGTGCAAGCAGAAATAGATAAATTATTGGGGAAAGAAAAAAGCCCCCCTATGATTATGGCTCAGAATAATCTTGAAGCTGAGCCACAAAAGCAAAATAACATTTATCAAGTGGCAGAAAATGTGGGCATAAAGCCTGTTCAAGATATTGAAATTACAAAGCTAAATCAAAGTAATATACTTTTAAATCCCAACCTTGAAAAAGCCATGGGAGGGCCAAACTTAGAACAACCGGAACAAATTGCCCCACAAAATATTAGTGCAGTAAGCCCTAATTTGAGCTTACAAAGCCCCTTAGAGGGTTCATTAGAATCGGTTTTTGGTTGGCGTCTTGATCCCTTTACTCAGCAAAGGGCTTGGCATAACGGTATTGACATCAAAGCAGAGCAGGGAAGTTTGATTAAGGCTGCTGCAAGTGGTGTGGTTAGCTTTGTAGGGGAAGATCCTGAACTTGGACAAGTAGTAATTATTGATCATGAAAATGGCTTACAAAGTGTTTATGGACATAATTCAGAATTATTGGTGCAAGAGGGAGAAAATATTTCCGCTGGCACAGATATTGCAAAAGTAGGAATGAGTGGAAGAGCCACAGGCCCCCACTTACATTTTGAAATTAGAGATAATGGGCTTTCAATCAATCCTGAGCCCTATTTATCCAAAAGCACAGCTTAGAATTATCTAGCTAAAATTACATGATAAATAAAACAACAAAGGGGTAAATTATGTTCGCAACAATTTTAGAAGCCATCAATAGATTAAATGGAGCCATGCATCTATTACAAGATCTTTTAGAGGAAGAATTTTCCCTTTTGAAAGAGCGCCAAACTGAAGAAATTATGTCCCTTGAGTTTTCAATGCACGAGCTACTTAGGCAAATTGCTACGGAAAAAGAAAGTATTAAACGCATACTTGGCGGTGGTAGAGTAAAAGACTATGCAGCCATGCTTGCTGATGAGCAAAAAAATATATTATTAGACCTTTTACAAGAAATTGACGATAGCGAACAAAATTGTGCTAAACAAAGCACAAGAAATACTCAACTTTCCTTGGGCTTGCTTGATCAAAGCAAGGAAATGCTTGATTTTTTGCACAGACGCATAGTTCCGCCTCAAAAAAATACCTATGGTAAACGCGGAATGTATACAGAACATAAGCCGGCACCAAGCATGATTGCCGGAAGGTTTTAATCTAGCCTGATTTGGCTATTATAAGGGGATCGTTATGGGCGTAGGAGTTAATGGACTTTTATCTACCGGAACCAATGCACTGCTTAGCTCGCAAGTGGGAATAAATGTTACAGGTAATAATGTTGCCAATGTAAACACCACAGGCTATGTAAGGCAAAGTGTTATTTTCCAAGAATCCCCTGCTGTTGACGCTAACCCCGGGCAAATTGGCAATGGTTCTTATGCTCAAGAAATTGTGCGTGATTTTGACAGATTTTTGGAAAATTCCTTTTTAGATCAAAACAGTCAAGCCAATAAGTGGAATGAGCAATCTGCCATTATGACTTCCATTGAAAGTGTATTTAGTGAAGCAAATATTTCCGGAACGCACAGTCTTTTGTCAGAGTTTTTCAATACATGGTCAAGCCTAAGCACCACTTCTCACAGTATGCCTGTGCGTGAAGACTTGGTTTCCCAAACTCAAAATCTCACAGCCTTAATTAGAGATAATATGGCTTCTCTTGAGAAAGCCAAAAATCAAATGAATGATTATATCGATGACACAGTGGACGCTGTGAACGATATTATAGATCAAATTGCCAATTTAAATGTTGATATTGCAAAGCACCACAATCCACCCTATCAAAGCGCCAATACTTTGCTTGATGAAAGGGATAGATTGGTGCGTGAACTTGGCACTTATGTTGATGTTTCCGTACAAGATGATGGACGCAATTTTAATGTTTATCTCAAGGAAGGCACACCCTTAGTTGAGGGGCAAAGCACATTTCACCTCACCAATGATGGTCCTTTTGTGGAAAATGATGCCATGGTTTACGAAGAAGTAAACGGCGTGCAACAATTGGTGGAATTTAACGGTGAACTTATTGTTGAAGGAACTGATCATCGTGAATATATTTTGGAATTTGTGGGCCCCAATGAGTTTAAAATTTCCATGGACGATGGGAAAACTTGGGTTACAAATTCAAAAGGGCAATCAACTTTCCCCATGCCTCCTGTGGGCGAAAAAATAACCATTGGTGATTTGTCATTTTCAGTTGAAGGTGATGGTTATTATCCGGGGCAAACCCCTGATTTTAGTATAGGCAGTCGTTTCTATGTTGTTCCTAAGGACAATGTAAAGTGGCATAAGCCAACCAGAGATCCAATTGATGTTAGCAAGACTGTTAATAATCAAAGCATTGGTGGTAAGCTTGGGGCTTATATTGAAGTTAGGGATCAACACATTGGCGAATACCAAGATCAATTAAATGCCCTTGCTGAAACCTTGATTTGGGAAGTAAATCGCTTGCACAGTCAAGGGGCAGGCCTTGAACCTTATACTAACTTGGTGGGTAATACCAAGGTAGAAGATTTAAACTTACCTCTTGGTGATCCTTGGCAAAGTATGCAGTTTTCAGAGCGTCTTAGCGAAGGCAACCTTAATATTGCTTTTTATGATGAAGCCACAGGTGAGCCACTTTTAAACACCAACTTGAATTTTAATGCTGCCGGCGCACCCCAAGAAAACTTTGATCCGGAAGTTCACACTTTGGCAGATGTGGTAGACGCAATTAACAGAAGTTTTACAGATCCTAACAACCCAGGTAATAACCTTATTACAGCAAGTATTGTAAGCGGACAAATTCAACTTACCGCCGCTGATGGTGTGAGCTTTAACTTTAGTACAGACACAACAGGTCTTTGGGCAGCCCTTGGAGTAAATACCTTTTTTAGCGGTTCAAATGCTTTTAATATAGAAATTGATCCATTACTCAAAGATAATTCTCAATATATTGCCGCCCAAAGTGTGGACGGGCAAGATGAAGCCAATGTGGGTGATGGACTTATTGCCAGCCGAATTGCAGAGCTTGCCACCAGATCAGTTGAAATAAAAACCCCTTGGCAAGTAACCAATTCCAGCCTTATGGACTATTATGCAGGAACTATTGGTCTTGTGGGAGCTGATACAAGAAATGCCATGTTCAATGGTGAGTATTACACAGCTCTCGCCACAGAACTTAGCAATCAAGGCCTTTCAAAGACAGGTGTTAACTTGGACGAAGAAATGACTTTACTTGTAAAGTTTCAGCACTCATACACTGCGGCGGCAAAACTTATAACCACAGCAGATGAAATGTTCCAAACCATTTTGGGCATGAAGGTTTAACCTCAAAGGTTCAATCTAAGGAGATAATCATGCGTGTTACTCAAAATATGATGTATAGCGAAGCTCTATACAATATGAATAAATTGCTTGGTGATTACATGGTTAGCAATGAACAAGCCGCTAGCCAAAAAAGAATTAATCGCCCTTCTGATGATCCTGTGGGAACTATTAATGTGATGAACTATCGTGCTTCCATCTCAACCACAACTCAATATCTTGACAATTCAGAAGATGCAGCCTCATGGCTGGCCAGTACTGATTCAGCCTTACTCCAAACCCAGCAAGTTATTTTAACCAGATTATCAGAACTTGCCGAACAAGCCGCCGATGGAACAAAAACTGCTGAAAACCGCTATCAAATCAGCTTTGAAGCCAGACAGTTATTTGAGCAATTAGTCAATGTGGCCAATACTGAATATGCCGGCCAACACCTTTTTAGCGGACATAAAACAAATATCTCAGCCTATGATCAAGTGCTTGGCATTACAACTTATAGCCCTGAAATGGAAGGAGTTGGCTTTAGCGTTGATGGGCAGCTTGAAAGAACAGCCATTGTAAGATTTGCTGATGATGCACAAGTAACCGTTCCGGGAGGCTTTGATGCTGACACAGCATACGAATATTCACTTGATGGCGGTGAAACTTGGGTTACAGGAACGGTGGCCGCAGGTGCAACAAGTATTGATGTGGGCGGTTCAATTATAAATTTTGAAGAGGCAGTAAATCAACCTGTAAATATCACTGCTTTTGATCCGGACGGAGAAATCTCGCCCAGCAATGGCACTGTGCTTTATGTACGCCCCGCCGCCGTTTATAATGGAGATGACAGTGATCCTCCGCCGGACATTGATATTTATGGAGAGCATAATTTTTCAAACCCAAGGGCGGAAGGTGTTTTTAGCGGTGATGTTCAGATTAAAATAGATGAAGATGCCAATGTTAATGTGAATGGTGAAATAAGATATTCCTATAGCACAGACAATGGCACAACATGGGAAAGTGCCTCCGTGCCAACAGATGGTTCTACAACAGTTAGACTTATAGTTCCAAATGGCTATTTGGATATGGACGTTGGCGGCGACGGAACTATTGAAGCCGGACAACAAATTGTTATACGTCCGGACAGGGCAGCTGACATAGGCTATGAAATTTCTGCTGATGAGTTTTTAGACGTAACCATTGCCGGTAAGGACATTTTTGGTGGTCTTTATCAAGGCAAGAATGATGAATATGATAAGGCTGTAGAAGGAGTAAATATTTTTGAAAGCCTTGGCAAGTTCATCAGTGCTCTTGAAACCAATAATCAAGATCAATGTGGTGAAGCTCTTGAAGAAATTAAGGCCGGCAGTGAACATTTATTAACTGAATTGGCAAAGGTTGGGGGTAAGGAAAACAGAGTTAGCCTAAATATCAGCATACTACAATTTCGCTATGATGATGAAGCAAATCGCATGAGTGGTATTGAAGATGTTGACATTGCAAAGCTTACCGTAGAACTAACTAGACAGCAAGCCGCTTATGAAACCGTGCTCAAGTCTTCAAGCTTGATTATGAATATGAGCTTAATGGATTATTTATAATTTAAAACTATGCAACAATATGAAACAAAATGGGATATAACTATGTTAATTCTTACCAGAAAACCAGGTGAAAGCCTATATATTGGTGATGGAATAAAAATAACCTTGCTAAATATTCAAGGTAAGCAAGCAAAGTTTGGAATTAATGTTCCGGAAAACATTACAGTTTACCGTGAAGAAATTTATAATTTGGTGGCTGATGACAATGAAATGGCCAAACACACCAGTAAAGAAAATATTGAAACCAACATGGGTAATATTGAAATTGAAACCAGACTTGGTTTACAAAAAATTTCCGAAGAAAATATTATTAATTTTCCCAAAGGACTTATTGGTTATGAAGATCAAAAAAGCTTTACCATCTTGCCCCTAGGTGAAAATTCTCCATATTTTCTTTTGCAAAGCACCCAAAAACCGGATCTTGGTCTTATTATTACAGATCCTTATCTTTTTATAGATGATTATAGTGTGAAAATTTCTGAATTTGAGCAAGGGCTTATTCAAGTTGAAAAACCTGAAGAAATTCTTGTTTATTCAGCAGTGGCCATTCCTCACGGGAAACCAGAAGAAGCAACTTTAAATCTTTCAGGGCCAATTTTTATAAATTATGAGAAAAAAATGGCCTTGCAAATTCCCCAAGATATAAAATTATCCAAGGTATATATTACCGATTGTTGTAAAAACAAAATAAGTTAGTTTAGGCTAAAATATAATAAAAAATCCGCAAGAAAA
>CAYJHF010000070.1:0-11928 GCA_964369905.1 uncultured Mailhella sp.
AAAACCGATATAATAAAACTGAGGCATAATACACCTATTAAAGTAAGTGGCTATACATTAGGCGTGCAAAACTTGATTGACAACAGGATTAAGGACTTTGGATTTGACGTTGCTTTATCCGTTCAAACACCGGAAAATAATAATACTGTTGTTACATTAAAAATTAATGAGCCAAGACAAATAGGTGACTTTAGCATTGAAGTGCAGTCCATGAACCGAAGTAGAATAAGCTTTATAGAGGCTGAGCTTTATGTGTTTAAAGATGGTAAAGAACATGGCACACTATTGCCCCAAATCCGAACATATTCCACCCATTTGGACCAGCGTTTTGCTGAAGCTGTAACAATTTTCTCCCTTGGTAAGGAAATTTACGCCACTTTATCAGGCTTGGATCAAGAAGATAATGTTATATTAAGAATTTTAGTTCAACCCATGGTAAACTGGATTTGGATTGGTGGTGTTATTATGTCCATTGCGCCATTCTTCAGTATTTTAAGAACTGCCCAAAGGCGTAAGGAAGAAGATGAGCAAGGAGCATAATTATTATTTATCCTTTGAAAATGTTAGCAAAAACTTTGATTTACGCTTACTTTACAAAGACATAAATTTTAAGCTCTATCCTTCTGATATTGTGCTTTTAACCGGTAAAAATGGCTCAGGTAAATCAACTTTACTTAAAATGGCTGCCGGACTTTTAAGCCCAAGTAAAGGAAAAATTCACTGCACTTTAGCCAAGGAGCATTGCGCTTATTTGGGGCATTATACCTTTCTTTATCCTCAACTGACTGCTTATGAAAATTTGGAATTTTGGGCTAAGGCTTCATTACTAAATACAAACTCTAAAGAGCTAAATCAAAAAATTATGGAAGCTTTGAATTTGGTACATTTGCATAAGTTTGCCCATGATTTTGTCCATATTTTTTCGAGGGGTATGGCTCAGAGATTAAATTTAGCCAGAATAATTTTGCAAGAAGCTGAACTTTTGTTGTTGGACGAACCGTCCACCGGCCTTGATTTTCAATCTAAAGAAATTTTTTATCAATGTATTGCTGATTTCCGAGCTAGAAATGCCTGCATTTTATGGGTTAGCCACGATATTGAAGCGGATAAAGTCCATGCCAATAAGTTTATACAGATTGAAAACAAAAACGTAGAATTTTTTGAGGGGGAAAAATGATAAAAATTGCCCTCTTAATTGCTAAAAAAGATTTAAAATTAATTTTAAAAAAAGGGGCAGGGTTTTCTCAAGCCTTGCTTCTTGGCTTGCTCTTGGTTTTTTTATTTAGCCTATCTTTACAAAGCGGTGAAAGACTTACACCAAATGCAGCTGCCACAATGTTTTGGCTTTCTTCAATTTTTTGCCAAGTCTTAGTTTTTCAAATTCTTTATAATATGGAAGAGACAAACCAAACCCATCTTGGCTTAAAATTATTACCTTGCCCTGTGCAAGCTGTGTGGTTAGGCAAGTTTTTAGCCGGATATGTTCTTTTATTTCTAGCCCAACTTGTTTTTATTCCGGCTATGTTTGTTTTTTTACAGCAAGGCCTAGGCAATTATATAGGGCACGCCCTTATTGGAATTTTATTTTGTAATATTGGAATTTGTGCTTGTGGTTCACTGCTTGGAGCACTTTGTCTTGGGCAAAGTTCTAAAGAGTCCATCATTAGTGTTATTCTTTTTCCCCTACTTATTCCTTTACTATTGGCGGCCATAAGTTTATCATCACTGGGACTGGCAGATTTAAATAATGAAGTGCAGTTTATAGATATTACAAAAATTTTAAATTGGCATGGTTTGGTTTTGGCTTTTGACGCTGTATTTTGTTCAGCAGGATTAATTCTCTTTCCCTTTTTGTATTCTGGAGATTAATAATGAAGAAATATGCTTATATTGCCCTCTTGGGAGCTATTGGAATGGGCATAGCCCAATATTTGATTTATTACTATGCTCCTTTAGAAAGAAGTATGGGCTATGCTCAAAAAATATTTTATTATCATTTGCCATTGGCTTGGTGGGGTTTTATAAGCTTTTTTATTGCCTTTGTAGGAGGCATTCTTTATTTAGTTAAGAAAAACTTGGCTTATGATAAACTTAGTGGAGCAGCAGCTGAAATTGGTTTTGTTTTGGCTACGTTAACTTTAATAAGTGGCTCTATTTGGGGTAGGCATTCTTGGGGTGTTTGGTGGACTTGGGATCCACGGCTTACTACAACCTTAGTATTGTGGTTTATTTATGCTGCTTATTTAGTAGTTAGAACAATGCCCATGCCCACAGAACGCAGGGCTTCAATCTGTTCTGTTATTGCTATTATAGGTTTTTTAGATGTTCCCTTGGTTTTTATTTCTGCCAGACTTTGGCGCTCAATTCATCCGGCAGTCTTTGCCTCTCAAGGGGGTGGGCTTGAGTCACAGATGGCATATACTGTAATTTTTTGTGTTGCCATTTTTGCTTTAATCTATTTTCCTTTGTTAGCCTTTAGGGTAAATCAAATCAAACAAGAAGAATTAATTCAGATTTATAAAAATAAAATGCTTTATAATGAAGACAATTATGCAGAGCTCTCATAATATAAAGGAAGGATAAAAATATGGATAGTATAACTGCCTTACTATATGCTAATGTGGCTATTTGGCTTGGTGTTGGCCTTTATTTATTTATTTTAATAAAAAAACAAACACAAATTCAAAAAAGTTTAAAATCCATTGATCTTGATAAAGATTAATAAATATAAATTATTGGAGTTTTTATGCCTCAAATGATAAAAGATAGTAATGTAAAAATGGTTATACTCATAGGCTTTGCCTCTGTATTGTTTATGCTTTTCTCTGCCCTTAGCTATAAGATTAAACCGGAACATGAACACACTGCACCACAAGAATTTCAACTAATAGAAAGTGTTGGTGGTGAAAGTTTGCCATTAAGTCCGGAAGAAGAACGTGGCACAGCAAATAATATGCCGGAACTTGGAAATAATACACAATTGCCGGAAAATATTCCTTCTGCCATGTTAGACGCAATGAAAGAAAGGGGATTGACAGTTGAAGATTTGCAAAGTGGCAATATGCAAGGCAATAATAACTCCACAAGTCAATTTCCTCCTGCCATGCTAGAAGCCATGGAAGCGCAAAATAAAAACAAACTTGAAAATAATATTATACTTCCTGAGGGAATTAGCTATCCATCTGAAATGATAAAGGCTATTAACCACATGAGTTCTCATTCGGAGCTCAGGACAGATTTACAAAATAGGCTAAATATAATTGGAAAAAATAGTCTAGATGTAGTAAGCCGTCAGGAATTGGCAGCCATCTTTATTGCACACAATGAAGCAAATGGAGCTTTATATTTATTGCAAGAAGCAATGACAGCAGAACCTTCCAACGCTAAAACTGTTTATTTATCTGGACTTGCTTATAATCAAATGGGTAATCCAAAGCAGGCGGCCAAGGAATGGGAGCGGGCTCTTAGTCTAGAAAACCACGCACAAATGCGTTACGAGCTGGCCATGCTATATCGCTATAGACTGGACAAAGATGAGCTGGCAATTCTTCATTTTAATGAGGCTTTAAAAGCTGTTGGGTTAACAGATGAGCTAAAGATGGGAATTGAAAAAGAATTAAAATAGTCAGTGCTGAAAATATAATAACATATTGTTAATAAAAATAAAATTATCAACAAAACCTGCAAGAAATAAGCTTGAAACAAGCAATTTTCTTGCAGGTTTTTTTTTAAAATGTTTTCAGTATGAACTATATAAATAGAACTAAAATTTTTAAATTTTAGTTATGTTCATGCTCGTGATGTTCATGCTCATGGTGTTCATGCTTATTATGCTCGTGATGCTCATGTTCATGATGTTCGTGTTCATGAAGCTCGTACTGTCCGTGATCCCCATGTCCGTGAAAATCAAAGCCCAACATTTCCAAAAATGGGTGCAAAGTCAAAATTAATCCAACTATAAACACAATAATTGCCACAAAATATTTTATAATTTTAATCTGTTTTGAGCCATGGTGTAGCAATTTATGTAAGGAAAAGGCCAGTGTTCCGGCCAGAAACAGAGGCAAAGTGTGACCAATGGCAAAGGCAAGGTTTAGGCTTAAGCTATATATTATTCCCTGTGTATTGGCCAAGAATAAAATTGGAGATAAAAAAGCCAGTACACAAGTTGAAGATAAAGTAGCATAAACCATTCCAAACCAAATAAATCTCATTGGCGTTTGACTAATATATTTTGAAGCTTTGTCTAAAATACTTCCAGGATTATATTGATTGGCGTGGGCATGATTACATTGGTGAGGTCTAATTAAGAACCAAGCCAAGTAAATAAAAAGTAATCCAAAGGGGATTGTCCAAAAATGACCAAAAATATCGAGTTGATAACTGAAAAAAATTAATATGCTCCCCACCAAGAACAAAGCAATAATATGTCCAAGCATAAATAAGGGAACTTTCAACTTTATGGGTGAGTTAACTATGTTTGGCATGGACATAACAGAAACCGCTGCCAAGTGGCAAGGTGATAGGGCCACACTGCAAAGCCCCCAAGCAAAACACAATAATATGGTAAATAAAGTATAATTTTCCATCCATTGGCTAATGGTATTTATAAAAATATCGTACATAAAAATCCAAATAAGAGGTTAAAAATTGTTGTAAGAAGTCTATGTGCCAAGTAATCTGGTATATTTTACCCTGTATTTGGCTTTATGTTTGCGATAACTTCTTTTGGGTTTATACCATAAACACTTTTAAAGGCTGATGAAAACGAAGATAGTGAATTATATCCACAGATTAAAGAAACATCGGTTACACTCTGTCCACGCTCAAGTTCAATTTTTGCCTTATGAATTCTAAGTCGTTTTTGCCATGCTCTAAAGTTTAAGCCTGTTTCTTTTATAAATAATCGGGTAAGGGTTTTTTCGGAAATATTTAGTTTGCTACTCCAGTCAGACAAAAGAATAAAATCAATCGGTTTAACTAAGGCTTCGCTACATAACTCCACAAGTGCATGATTTTTGGGCATTGGCAAAGCATTATAACTTCCTTTAGAAATCATCAACCTGTCCCTAAGCACAAGCCCAAGGCGTTTACTATTTTCATCAAAGCCGTCCAAATTAGCTTCGTGCACAGCACAAATCAACTCTCTAAGCAATGGATTTATTTCAAGAACTCTACAAGATTTCCATTCCTTGGTTTTCGGAATAACGGAATTATGAATAAATAAACTTCGATTACTTGAATTTACAGGTAAATACCATTCATGTTTAACATTTTCAGGAATCCAAACTCCATTATTACCTTGAGCGTAAAAAGTAGACTCTTCTGTGCACATGACCATGGTGCCCTCAAGCACATACATAAATTCCGAAAATCCTTTGTGGCTGTGCCAACCATTCCAAGTTCCGGCCTGTTGTTCTTCGCTAAACGTATGGATAAATTTAGTTTTATTTACAGGGCTTGGGTCTACTTCCACAGGGTTCCAGTAATATTTTTGATTTTTTTTCATAAAGCTAGCTAAAAATTTTCTTAGTATTTCATACTATTATAAAATCTTAATGATTAAATGTCTTTTTTGGATAAATAATTGTCCTTTTTGGGCAAGACTTTAATTTAAAAACAAACTACATTTATAATGTAGAAAAAATTTTTTTTGGAAACTAATTATACAATCTTAGTTTTTTGTGTCAATTATAAAGTTTTATAGTAATTTTAGATGCAAAGTTAAGATTAGTAATGCCAACTTAAAAATACTTTAAAAGGAAAAAAAATGTTACAAAAAAGCAAAAAAATATTATTTAGTAATGTAAAAATTACCACTTTAGATTCAAAATTTCCAAATGCCGAAGCCCTTTGTATTTGCAATGATAAAATTGAAGCTCTTGGCTCTTTGCAAGATATGAAAAATTATCTTAAAGAAGATGACTATACTGAAATAGATTGCGGCGGTAAATATATGTACCCCGGATTCATTGACACACACAGTCATCTAACCATGTATGGTAAGCTACTCAACTGGGTATTTTGCGGGCCACCTTCCAAAACAGTTGCCGATGTATTGAAAAAAATTGCAGATAAAGCCAAGAATACTCCCAAGGGTGAATGGGTTCTTGGTTTTTCTTTTGATGATTCAGGTTTAGAAGATAATAGACATTTAACTGTACAAGAGCTTGATGCCATTAGCACAGAACACCCCATAATGATTTATCATATCACTTCACACATGGGTTATGTAAACTCTTTGGCCATGAAAAAAGCAGAAATTACTACTGAAAGTCAAATTGCCGGTGGAGAATATGGTAAGGACGAAGATGGCCAACTAAATGGCTTCTTATTAGAGCACGCCTTTTTTGCAACGCAAAAATACTTACCAAGCACCTCAAAAGAAGAACTTTATGAGGGAGTGAAAAAAGCTATTTATGAATATAATAAAAAAGGCTTCACTACTTTTTTTGATGGGGGGCTTGGCTTTGGCGGAAATGCCGGAGATTGCATTGAAGTTTTAACAAAACTAAACAGAAATAATGAACTAAATGCCAGAGGATATTTACAGTTTTTACCAAATGAAATGGAAAAACTTTTACCATTTGGTTTAAATAATTTTGGCAATGAATATATTAAAATCGGTGGGCTAAAATATTTTACCGATGGCTCCATTCAAATCAGAACTGCAGCTCTTTTAGAAGACTATTACAATTGCCCCGGTATGAAAGGTGAAATGATTGTTGAAGTTAAAGATTTGGAAGACATTGTGGAAAAATATCACAGTCAAAATGTGCAAGTTGCAATCCACGCCAATGGTGATGGATCAGCAGAAGCAGTTATTAGAGCCATTGAAAAAGCCTATGCAAAAAATCCTGTAAACTTACGTCACTTACTTATTCACGCCCAACTTGTTACAGACAGTCAGTTGGAAAGAATGAAGGTGTGCGGAATTATTCCTAGCTTCTTTACACGTCATGTGGAAATTTGGGGCGACCGTCATGCTAATCTATTCTTAGGGCCTGAGCGTGTGGAAAGACTTGATCCTGCTGGCTCTGCAGTGCGTCTTGGTATGGCATTTAGTATGCACGTTGACACTCCTGTTTTACCTATTACTGCCCTTGAGAATATGTCCACAGCCGTCAACAGAACCAGCACAGGCGGTAAAGTTTATGGGGAAAATCAAAAAATTAGCCCCTTAGAAGCTCTAAAAGCTTTTACAACTTATGCAGCCATTTGTGGTTATTATGAAAATGAACTTGGGCAAATTAGCACAGGTTATTATGCTGACTTGGTGCTCTTAGATGAAGACTTATTAACAATTGACCCCAAGAAAATTGCTTCCATCAAAGTTTTAAAAACCATTTCAGGTGGCAGAATTGTGTATGACGCTGAGCAATAAGGTGTGGAAATAATATGAATGAACAAAGATTATTGCAGTCCATAGAATATTTTGCCAAACATTTTAATGCCACACCAAATCAAGGTGTTACAAGATTTTCATGGTCTGAAGCTGATAAAAACGCAAGGGACTGGTTATACCAAGAGCTAAAAGCCATAAATCTTGAACCTTGGAATGATGGCATTGGTAATTTGCGTGCAACCTATAAGGGAAAAAACTCCAGCCAGAAAGTAATTATAGGTTCTCATTTGGACACAGTGTTATACGGCGGACCTTTGGACGGAACTTATGGAGTGTTAGCTTCCCTTGAAGTCTTGCGAAGCTTTTATGACAAGCAGTATATACCAAGCTGTGATATAGAATTTATTGCCTTTGCCGAAGAAGAGGGTTCAAATTTTGGCAATACTTGTCTTGGTAGTAAGGCCATTTGTGGAATGATTTCAAACAAAGAACTTGAAAACATCAGTAATGAAAAAAATAATCTTTTGGACTTGTTGAAAGATTTTGGATTAAAGCCTGAAAATCTTGTGCAAGAACAAATTAATCCCTCCCAAGTGAAGGCCTTTTTAGAAATTCATATAGAACAAAATACAAAGTTAGAAAAACAAAATATTGGGCTTGGCATTGTAAGTTCCATCACTGCTATGCAAAACCATGAAATTACAATCCATGGAATTTCAGCCCATGCCGCCAACCCCATGCAGGGAAGAAAAGATCCCATGCTTGCTTTCACTGCCATGGCCTATGCTTTTGAAAAACTTTGGCAAGAAAAAAAGCTTTGCGAAAACCTTTCCTTTACCATTGGCAAAATCCACTGTCAACCCAATGTAGCCAACATTATTCCCAATAAAATCACCTTTAATCTTGATTTACGTCATATAGATGTAAGTGAGTTAGAAAAAAGTTGGGATATTCTGGCAAAGACCATTCACGAAGCTGCCAAGTCTAAGGGCTTAGAGGTTGAGGTAAAATGCCTAAGCAATAGCGGTGGTGTGCCCATGAGTTCCATGGTGCAAAAAGAATTTGCTAAAGCTGCCGAAGAGTTGGGACTAAACTATGCTAATTTGCCAAGCGGACCTGCACACGATGCCGCTTGTATGGGTAAAATAGTTGAAAGTGGCTTACTTTTTGTGCCAAGCAAGGACGGCTTAAGTCATTGTAGAGAAGAATACACAGCTCCTGAGTATTTAATCAATGGTTGCAAGGTATTTGAACAAACAATTTATAATATAACAGTGTGTTAATCAAAGCCATGCACAATTTATTGTGCAGTGGTTTCTAAGCTTGAATAAAAAGTTATAACCTAGGGTACAATGGGTGTGTTTTGGGTTTTAGCTATGGAACATAAAAAGTTTATTTTGGAGGATTTTTCATGGAAAATCAAGGAAGTATGTGGTATTTGAGCTACATTGTAATCTATTTCATCATCTTATTTGGAATTGGCTTTTACTATTTTTTAAAAGTTAAATCAGCAGATGATTACCTTATTGGTGGTTGGAACATGGGCTTCTGGTCTATTGTGGGAACAGTTATCAGTACATGGTGTGGTGCGTCCATCTTTATTGGAACTGTTAGTTTGGCCTTTATTTACGGTATTTCAGAAGGTGTGGAAATAATATGAATGAACAAAGATTATTGCAGTCCATAGAATATTTTGCCAAACATTTTAATGCCACACCAAATCAAGGTGTTACAAGATTTTCATGGTCTGAAGCTGATAAAAACGCAAGGGACTGGTTATACCAAGAGCTAAAAGCCATAAATCTTGAACCTTGGAATGATGGCATTGGTAATTTGCGTGCAACCTATAAGGGAAAAAACTCCAGCCAGAAAGTAATTATAGGTTCTCATTTGGACACAGTGTTATACGGCGGACCTTTGGACGGAACTTATGGAGTGTTAGCTTCCCTTGAAGTCTTGCGAAGCTTTTATGACAAGCAGTATATACCAAGCTGTGATATAGAATTTATTGCCTTTGCCGAAGAAGAGGGTTCAAATTTTGGCAATACTTGTCTTGGTAGTAAGGCCATTTGTGGAATGATTTCAAACAAAGAACTTGAAAACATCAGTAATGAAAAAAATAATCTTTTGGACTTGTTGAAAGATTTTGGATTAAAGCCTGAAAATCTTGTGCAAGAACAAATTAATCCCTCCCAAGTGAAGGCCTTTTTAGAAATTCATATAGAACAAAATACAAAGTTAGAAAAACAAAATATTGGGCTTGGCATTGTAAGTTCCATCACTGCTATGCAAAACCATGAAATTACAATCCATGGAATTTCAGCCCATGCCGCCAACCCCATGCAGGGAAGAAAAGATCCCATGCTTGCTTTCACTGCCATGGCCTATGCTTTTGAAAAACTTTGGCAAGAAAAAAAGCTTTGCGAAAACCTTTCCTTTACCATTGGCAAAATCCACTGTCAACCCAATGTAGCCAACATTATTCCCAATAAAATCACCTTTAATCTTGATTTACGTCATATAGATGTAAGTGAGTTAGAAAAAAGTTGGGATATTCTGGCAAAGACCATTCACGAAGCTGCCAAGTCTAAGGGCTTAGAGGTTGAGGTAAAATGCCTAAGCAATAGCGGTGGTGTGCCCATGAGTTCCATGGTGCAAAAAGAATTTGCTAAAGCTGCCGAAGAGTTGGGACTAAACTATGCTAATTTGCCAAGCGGACCTGCACACGATGCCGCTTGTATGGGTAAAATAGTTGAAAGTGGCTTACTTTTTGTGCCAAGCAAGGACGGCTTAAGTCATTGTAGAGAAGAATACACAGCTCCTGAGTATTTAATCAATGGTTGCAAGGTATTTGAACAAACAATTTATAATATAACAGTGTGTTAATCAAAGCCATGCACAATTTATTGTGCAGTGGTTTCTAAGCTTGAATAAAAAGTTATAACCTAGGGTACAATGGGTGTGTTTTGGGTTTTAGCTATGGAACATAAAAAGTTTATTTTGGAGGATTTTTCATGGAAAATCAAGGAAGTATGTGGTATTTGAGCTACATTGTAATCTATTTCATCATCTTATTTGGAATTGGCTTTTACTATTTTTTAAAAGTTAAATCAGCAGATGATTACCTTATTGGTGGTTGGAACATGGGCTTCTGGTCTATTGTGGGAACAGTTATCAGTACATGGTGTGGTGCGTCCATCTTTATTGGAACTGTTAGTTTGGCCTTTATTTACGGTATTTCAGCCTATTTACGCTTTTCATTGGCCGGAATATCCATAACCCTCATACTTATTTTGGTTTTCGGTAGGAGGCTTAGAAGGCAAAAACTCTATACTTTGGCCGATCTTTTTGGGCAAAGATTTGGAGCTAAAGTAGGAATTATTCCATCTATTTTGTCAGTCTTTATTTATGCCATTCCAACCACAGGTATGCAGTTTATAGCCATGAATACCATTTGGACCATTGTTTTTGGCTTAGATCCGATGACAGGCTTTATGATTTCAGCAGCCCTAATAATTGGCTTTACTATCCTAGGTGGCTTACCGGGTACAATTATTACTGATGCACTGCAAGCCTTTCTAATAATTGGCGGGATTTTAGTTCTTGCCATAGCCTCACTATCATTTGCAGGCGGTTATGATGCAGTAATAACAAACACTGCACCGGAATTCCTCTCCCTTGCCGGCCCATTTGGTATGGGAGAAGTATTGCTTTTTGCCTTGTCCATGGGGCCATTTTATCTTGTTTGGCAATCAAGCTGGCAAAGAATTTTTGCTGCCAAATCAGAAGATATTTCAGTAAAAGCCAATGCTATTGGTATTATTATATCCGGACTTGTAACTTTATGCCCAATTGTAATAGGTGTTACAGCTAAGCTTTACTTACCTGAAGATATTAGACCTGATACAATTTTTTCCACTGTAACCTTGCAGCTACTTCCACCCTATCTTGGCGGATTAATTTATTGTGCTCTTTTAGCCGCCCTTGTAACCGGTGCAAACTCCTTTATTTTACAAGGAAGTTCAAGCTTAACTTATGATTTATATAAGAGATTGCTCAATCCTACAGCAAATAATGACAAGTTAATGTTTGTTTCAAGATTAACTGTTGTACTTGTTGCCCTTGGTGCTCTTTTTGTAGCTACAAACTTTACAGGAATTATTGCCATCTATCAATGGGCTCTAAGAATTACTGCTACTACCTTGGTTATTCCATTCCTGTTTACCATGTATGTGCGTCGCACAACTAAAATAGCTGTAGTTACAAGTATGCTTGCAGGCTTAATTTCTACTCTGATTTATCCTTACCTTGGCATTGGTATAGATCAAACCATCTTTGGTTTCTTTTTCTCCTTTGCCGGCATTTTACTTTCTTTTGTAACCAAGCACGATCCAGAAGAAGCTGTAGTTGCTGTTATGTATGAAGATTTGCCATCAACTGAAAGATAAGCATAAACAATAAACAGAAACAATAAACAGAAAAACTGCCGAAATTTGATTTCGGCAGTTTTTTACTTTAAAAATTGATTTTTTAGCATCGACTAGTTTAGTTCACGCTGAAAAACACAATTTTTGTATTTTTCA
>CAYJHF010000071.1:0-11903 GCA_964369905.1 uncultured Mailhella sp.
TATATAATTCTGTACTTTGTTTTATAAAATATAACCTCTGCACAACTCATTGTGCAGAGGTTTCTGTTAACAAAAATAATTTTGAAGCATCGGCTTTGTGTGCCATAAAGTGAGCCATAATTCACTTTTGGCGTCTATAACGTGCCTTTCTAAAAAAGTCAAAAATTGACTTTTTCAGCGTGAATTAAATAGTCATTGAAAAATTCTTCAATGGGCATAGGCTTTGCGTAATAGTAGCCTTGCCCTATGTTACAGCCCATTTCACATAGCATATCATGTTGCAATTTTTCCTCTACGCCTTCCGCTACAGATGTAAGGTTATTTAGGTTTTCGCAGAGAGTAATGGCAACTTGTGTTAATGCTTTTGCTTTTGTATCTTGGTGTATGCCGTTAATTATTTTCATGTCAATTTTAATTTCATCAAAATCTGAGACTATCAAAGAGTTTAAGTTTGAATAGCCACTCCCAAAATCATCAAGTGAGATTAAAAATCCAGCTTCTGAAAAACTTTTAGTTATTTGAGCTAAAACAGCCTCGCTTATACTATTAATTGTTTCGGTTATTTCAATAACTATTTTGGAACGTTCAACGCCAAAATCATCACATATCTTAGAAAATCTTTCAACTACTCCATTTGCTGAAACAGTCATTCTTGAGCAATTGATAGATATTGAGGGCATAAAATCAATATTACTCTCTTTCCATGATTTTAAGGTCTTACAAACAGTTGTAAATACGAATTCATCAATTTTAGCAATAATTACTTCTTTTTCATAAAATGGAATGAAGAAACCCGGGGCTTGAAGTTTATTATTTGCGCCAAGACGTCTTACCAGGGCCTCTGCACCTTTAACCTTACCTGAGGCAAGATCCATTTGTGGTTGCAAATAAACAAGAAACTTACCGTCGGATATTTCCATTTCCAAGTTTTCAAGCAAAATATATTCATAGCTGTTGCCTTTGTGTAAATCGTGTAAATTGCTTTTAAGGTTTTTATTCCAAGTATAGCCAATATTTGTTGTGAAATCCTCTTCTTTAGAGAGTTTTTCTTTTAATATGGCAATACTTTTTTCAAAATCATCTTCTGTTATGTTTTCTGTTACAACAACAAATTCATCTCCGCCCACGCGAAAAACTCTGTCTGCAAAAATTTCAGATAAGATATTGGATAGTTTCACTAAAACGCTATCACCAAACACTATTCCCTTTTCATCATTTATTGCGCTAAGAGCAACAATATCTATATATAAAACACCCAAGCTGTCGATATTTCTATCAATTTCTTTTAATGCTAAGCTATAACTGTGCCTGTTTTTAACACCTGTAAGTGTATCATAATAACTAAGTTTATTAAGTTCTGTTATAAACTGAGTTTCATCTAGGAAGGTTGCTATAAATCTTGCAACAGTGTTCATTATGGAGGTTTTCTCTTTGTTTTTAAGTGGATTATCAACACCTACAAAGCCTGTAATCTCTTTGCCCTCCATCCTAATTGCACTTATAATAATACAATTAAGTTCTTGTAATTCCATAAGCTTATATTCAAGTGAATCTTTTACTATATTAGGATCAGTTATACTGAGTACATAAGCGTCATGTGCTTTGCATTGGCTAAATAAAAAACCAAGTGAATCTATAGGAACATTTTTTAAAATGCTCATATAAGCCTTGCTGTCTTCTTTACAAAATTCGTAAGTATTTTGTATATAGTTTCCACATTCTGTTTTCTCAAATATATAACTTCGTTCGGCATCATAATAATTTGCAACTGCTTCAAGCAAAGAGCGTATAGATGAGTTTGGTTCATTGCCTGAATGTAGCATTTTAACACAATTCATTAAGAAATGCTCATCAGTTAGCTTGTCTTTTAGCGTTTTTTCAAGTTCAGTAACTTTTGAGATATCTGTTGCAATTTCAAGCCTTACGAGTTTGCTGTTAAAGTAAATTAGCTTGTCTTTTAACAAAAATGTTTTATCTAAAATTTTATTATAATATGTCCATTCATAATAACTGTCTTTACTTAGAAGGTGATTTGTACAAAAGCTGCAAGGCTCTTTGTTTCCCTGTAAGACAGCATAACATTTCTTTCCAATCATCTCTTTGTCAGATAAAATTCCTACAGCCTGCTTACCGGTTCCATTCAAATATAACAGATCATAGTTTTCAAGATTGCTAACATAGACAATGCTGTCAGAGCTATCTAATATATCAGCTGAGTTTCTATTACTTATTGCAAGCTCATTTATTTCATCTCTAAGATGTGTTCCTTGCAAGATGATTGATAACAGCTTACCAATATACTGTAAGCTGTTAATTTCTCTTTCCGTCCAAATTCTGGTTTTGCTACAATCGTCCAGCCCTATAAAAAAAGTCATTTGTCCGTCACGCTTTATTTGGGCATGAACAAAAGACAAGATGCCTTGATTGGCCATAATTTCAAAAGCTCTGTTATGTTCCAAGGTTTCCCTTAAATCATTGGAGTAGATAATGTCATTGTGTGCTTTTTCAATAAAATCAACAAATAACTCTTTTGGTATTCCTTGTAAATTATCTATTTCACTGCTGATACCTTCTTTATAAAACTCAAAGGTATTATTAAATGTTGCACCACCGTCTAAGGATTCAAAAATATAACTTCTGTCAGCATTGTATTTTTGACATAAGTAACTCAAAGTTAAAGTAATAGAATCACTATTGCCATTTTTTTCATACAGCAAATTAAATACAGCGGAAATAAGCTCATAATCAAAAAATGAACTTGCAATTTTATTTGCATTTTCAATCTTGGTGATACTTCTTGTTGTGCCGATATTTAGGTCGGCAGAATAAAGCATAAATCTGTTTTTTCCTTGTATCTTTGCTTGACTTAATGCCTTATCTGCATTTTGATATAAATCGTCATAAGTTTTGCCATGATGTGGATAAAGTGCAATACCTATACTTCCGGAGACAGAATAATCCTTATATTCTCCGGAAAATGTCTTATTATACACTTCAAGTATTTTTTCGGCTTTTTGTAATATGATATCCATATCAGATAAATTTTCCACAAAGATAGTAAATTCATCTCCTCCTATCCTTGCGATTATGTCAATCTCTCTAAAAGCTGTTTTTAATCCTGCTGATATATCTTTAAGCACCTCATCGCCAAAATAGTGTCCTAAATTATCATTTATTGATTTGAAATTATCAATATCAATAATAAAAAAAGTATGAGTACTATCTGGGTTTGAGTTTAATTTTTTAGTTATAATATTTTGGGAACTTATTTTATTATAGCAATCAGTTAGCAAGTCTTTTTGGGAAAGTTCCTCAAACACTTTTTGTTCGTGTATATCAATACCTTTGCCCATAACAAAAATAGGTGTGCCTAAATTGTCTGTAATATGTTTAAAGCTTATTCTGTGATAGCGATAATTATTTTTATCATCTAAAAATCTAATGTCATAAGAATTTAAAATGCCTTTCTTAATATTATCAACCATTTCTTGAAAAGATGCAATATCATCATTATGAATAAAGCCAAGTTTTGCCAACTGGCTTTCTGAAATTATACCGCTTTCATTAATTCCACTAAGTTGTAAATTGCCATAATCATAAAAATTAAAATTTCCGGTTCTTAGATCTATTGAGAAAAACCATTCACTGGAAAAGCTATTCATTTCATTTATAAAAACACTTTTGGGAAGTTGGTCAACAAAATAAAAATCGTAGTCAATTTTGATTTTTTCATACGCAAAGTCAGTTCGTAAATCTTTGATATAGCCTACAATATACTCATCATTATTTGGAGTATTTGGTAGCTTTATTAGTGTGACTTCAACAGGAAAGAGAGAGCCACTTGGTGTACAATGCATCCAGTAAAAAGTACATTTACCGTCTTTTAAAGCCTTTTCAAAATTTATTTTCGCCAATTGGGCAGAGGGAATACCATTTGGTTGAAATTTAGGAGAAAAGTCATAGAACTTTTTAAGAAATTCTTCTCCATCTTCAATATCAAATATGTTAAGTATATGCTCATTACATAAAATATTTAACATATTATTATTCCATACATTAATCCCAAAAGGAGCTAGTCCCAGTAGTGATTTGGATACCACTGCAGAATTTAGCTCATTTTTAATTTCATCTGTACTATCTTTGCTGAGAGTTATTTTATTTTTGCTACTCACAGTAAAATTCCCCTAAATTTATATAAGAATGATCAATGCGCTATTTAATATATATAATAACAATGCACACTTTATCATTCAAAAAGTTCTGAATATAAAAAGTTAAAACTGTTTACTACCAAGTAAAATATTACACTTACATTCTTTTAAAGGCAAGGTTAATGTAGATTAGGGCATTTTTGGAAAAGAATTGTCCTAAAATGCCCTAAACACTTCATTGGAGCATGGCGACATTGAAGTGCAAAAAGCAAGAATAGAAGTGGCTTTGCCACTTCGTTAAATGATTGCTTTTTGAAAGTTATATGGTTTAGAGCAGGTTCAATCTTTATTGAAACTGCTCTAGTAAAATTCTTATATTATTGTAAATTAATTCATGCTAGATAGTCAATTTTTAAATTAAAAATCTGCAAGAAAATAATACATCTGTGCTTATTTCTTGCAGATTTTTTGAGGAATTTTTAAAACTATTTCCCTAAATTCTTTTTCGTCCGCCTCCGGCTTGGTGGCGTTTACTGGCATTTAGTTCTATTTTACGAATGCGTAAGGATAATGGTGTTACTTCTAAAAGTTCATCTTCCCTTAGAAAGTGCATGGCATTTTCTAAAGTCATTTGTCTTATGGGGGTGAGAATGATATTTTCGTCTTTGCCTGAGGCTCTCATATTGGTAAGTTTCTTTTCTTTTGTGGGGTTTACATCTATGTCATTATCACGGTTGTGCTCACCAACCACCATGCCTTCATAGACGGGATCACCAGGTGTTACAAAGAGGCTACCTCTTGGCTCAAGATTGTACAGAGCATAAGCTACGGCAGAGCCATTGCGATCAGCAATCAGAGAGCCTGTTACCCTGGTAATAAAGTCACCGCGGTATATTTCATAGCCACTAAAGGTTGAGTTCATAATTCCTGTGCCTCTTGTATCTGTGAGAAATTCATCTCTGTAGCCTATCAATCCACGAGCCGGCACGGAGAAAGTCAATCTAACTCTTCCTGTGCCATGGTTAATGCAATTTGACATTCTACCTTTTCTAAAAGAGAGTTTTTCTGTAACAACGCCCATAAAGTTTTCGTCGCAGTCAATGTGCACATCTTCAATTGGTTCTAAGATAGTGTCCCCTTCTTTTTTCATAATTACTTCAGGACGTCCAATGGTAAGCTCAAATCCTTCACGGCGCATGGTTTCTACAATAATGGCCATTTGAAATTCACCACGACCTTTAACAATAAAGCTATCTTTATCTTCTGTGTCTTCAACTCTGATGGAAACATTGCGCAAAGCTTCTTTGTCAAGGCGTTCTCTAATTTTTCTAGACTGTACAATTTTACCTTCACGCCCAGCAAGCGGAGAAGTATTGATGGAAAATCGCATGGTTACTGTTGGTTCGTCCACATTAATTCTAGGCAGAGCTTGGGGAAATTCCTTGGTGCAGATTGTGTCACCTATCATAACATTTTCAATGCCTGCCATAACGATTATGTCACCTGGTTCGGCATTTTCCACGTCGAGCATTTGTTTTCCTTGATAAATTTGAATTTTTGTGGCCCTTAGTGGTTTTATTTGTTGATCTTCACCAATACAGACAAGAGCATCTTTATTTTGTACACTTCCGTTATGAATTCTGCCCACAGCAAGACGTCCTAAATAGTCTGAATAGTCAAGGTCTGTAACTAACATTTGAAATGGCTTATCTTCTTGATAGGCAGGCCCAGGGATAAATTTTAAAATTGTTTCAAAAAGAGGGCTAAGGTTTTCTCTTTTATCGTCGATATGCTTAATAGCAACGCCATCTCGTCCGATGGCGTAAAGGACAGGAAATTCCAGTTGATCATCGCTGGCATCAAGATCTATGAATAGTTCATAAAGCTCATTTAAAACTTCTTGGTGACGTGCGTCTTTGCGATCTATTTTGTTAATTAAAGCAATAACAGGAAGTTTTCTGGCCAGAGCTTTACGAAGCACAAAACGTGTTTGTGGCAGTGGACCTTCGGAGGCGTCCACCAGAAGAACAACCCCATCAACCATGGAAATTGCACGCTCAACTTCACCTCCGAAATCGGCGTGCCCCGGTGTGTCAATAATGTTTATGCGCACATTATTCCATGAAACAGCACAGTTTTTGGCAGCAATGGTAATTCCTCTTTCTTTCTCAAGTTCCATGCTGTCCATGATGCGATCGTCAACTTGTTGATCGTCCCTAAACATTCCGCTTTGGCGGAACATGGCGTCTACTAAGGTAGTTTTGCCGTGGTCAACGTGAGCGATTATGGCAATATTACGAATGGAGTTGTTTCTATTTGTCACAATGTTTTCCTTTTTGTGAAACATGAAATTAGTTTAAAAGTCATATTTTACTGTTTAAATTGTAGATGTTTTTTGCATATGTCCAAAATATGTTCTAATTTAGCCAGTGGCAAAATTTGGAATATAAATAAACTGGACAAAGTTATAAAATATAATTATAATCTTGCAAAAAGGTTGTACGCACCATTTTTAATTTAATCAAGTTTTATTAGGTGAAAAATATGGATATCGCAACGCTGGTTGGAATTATCGCTGGATTTGGATTGGTTTTAAGTACAATACTACTTGGGCCTGATCCTGGTGGCTTTCTTGACTTACCAAGTATTCTAATGGTCTTCGGTGGTACTTTTGCTGCAACCTTGATTTGTTTCCCCCTTGAAGAGGTTTTACAAGCTTTTAAAGCTGCTTCTAAAACATTTTCCAATAAAAGAACTATGCCTGAAGAAGTTGTTGATACAATGGTTCAAATTGCAGAAATTAGCAGACGTGAAGGTATTTTAGCTTTAGAGCGAGTTGAAACTAATAATCCATTGCTGAAAAAAGCCATGCAATTAATTGCGGACACGGCAGAACCAGAACTTATTCACAGCACTGTTATTATTGAAATATCATCTCTGCAAAAAAGGCATGGTATTAGTATTGGAGTTTTCACTAAGATGGGCGGGCTTGCACCGGCTATGGGAATGCTTGGAACGTTAATTGGGTTAATTCAGATGCTTAGTCAGCTTTCAAATCCTGAAGCACTTGGTCCGGCCATGGCGGTTGCTCTTATTACAACTCTTTATGGAACAATTTTGGCAAACTTTATTTTCTTGCCCTTGGCAACCAAACTAAAGTCCAGAAGTACCCAAGAAAGTATGAATTTACAAATTATTTTTGAAGGGGCCAAGTCTATTCTAGAAAATAATAACCCAAGATTGGTTTATGAGAAATTATCTTCTTTCTTAACACCTTCAAAGCGTAAGGCAGAAGAGAAATAATTTTATAACTAAATATTCATTGCAACTTTTTTTGATAAGTATTATATTAACAGGAAGTAAACTATGAGTGATTTACCAGAACCTGAAGAACAAGAAGAAGAAAGCGCGGATTGGCTTGCTACTTTTTCTGACATGGTAACATTATTACTGGTTTTTTTCGTGCTCTTGTTATCAATGTCAACTGTTGAAGAAGTGAAGTTTCTTAGTGTCTCAGGCTCGCTTAGAGATGCTTTTGGCGGTATTGATCAACAGGTAATTACAATTACAGGATCAACTAATTCTACTATGGAACATACAAGTATTACTGTTCTTGATCTTGAAAGAATAAGACGGGAGATTTTGAAATCTCAAGAAAATACTTTTGATGCCATTAGAAGTTATTTGGTGAAAAAATCTATTGAAGGTAAGGTTGGAGCTGTTTTAGATGAAGGAACAATCAATCTTACCATTGGCGATGGAATATTATTTGAAGAAGGGAAGGACACTTTGTCACCCGAGGCTGAAGAGGTTTTAATTCCACTTCTTGATATAATTAAAGCCAATAGAGATATGACAGTTAGCATAAAAGGCTATACTGACAGTGAGGAAGTTACCGGAGAAAACTATAAGGATTATTGGGAATTATCAGCACTTAGGGCGGTAAATATATTGCGCTGGCTAATTGATAATGGTATTAATCCCCTAAGGCTTAACGCCACTGGAATGGGTGACTTAAACCCACGTTTCCCAAATGACACTCCGGAAAACAGAGCTAAAAATAGAAGGGTTGAATTTAATTTAGAACGGACTATTCATGGACCAAAAAGTTAACGACTTCTCACTCTTCAATGATATTGATTTAAAGACTGAAGAGTATGCCAGAA
This sequence comes from uncultured Mailhella sp., assembly GCA_964369905.1. GTDB lineage: Bacteria > Desulfobacterota > Desulfovibrionia > Desulfovibrionales > Desulfovibrionaceae > Taurinivorans. The sequence continues at coordinate 8,318 of CAYJHF010000071.1, forward strand.
AAGCTTTTAGGGCTCGCCCTCAAAACTTGTGGGTCTATCTGCACGGGGATAAGACGGCTTATGAAGTTGATAATATTAGTATTTCAGGGCTTTGTTTTAAAACCAAAATTTCCCTAAAAAGATCTCTTGTTCCAGATCAGCAAATCAGGCTTATCTTAGCCTCCTCAAAAAAAGAATTTTTATCTATCATAGCTCAAGTGGTTAGAGTTGAAGATGATTCATGTTCTTGTTTTTTTCCTCACCTTACAGATGAAGAAGAAACATTCCTTGATAAGTTTATTCTGGAAATGCAAAAAAATGAGATTTTACGAATAAAACTTGAGCGTCAAAAGAAAATTGAAGAAGAAAAAGAGAGAAATCGTCTTTTGAAGTTGCAAAAACAACAGATGGAAAAAGCAAAATTACTTTATGGAGATAAAGCAGTTAGTTCTTCTGATAATTTGTCATTTTCTAGTCCAGAACAAATAAAAAACCAAAAATAATTTTTTATGGCAGTTTGCCATTATGAATACAAGAATACGCCACATTATCCAAGGACAAGTTCAAGGTGTTGGATTTCGTCCATTTATCTATAAAATCGCAACCAAACACAATCTTTATGGCTTTGTGAGCAATAATTTTGAAGGGGTGATTATTGAAGTTGAAGGAAGTTTGGAACAATTAAATGCTTTTGCTTCAGAGTTTGAAAACTTACCTCCTTTGGCTAAAATATCTTCACATAAGCAACATAAAATTCAAAGTTTGGGCTCTGGCAATCTTTCTGAGTTTCAAATAAAGCACACTGATGAGGGCTCACATATTGGCCATAGTGTGTTAATTAGTCCTGACACAGCAACTTGTGCCAATTGCCAAGAAGATATTTTTACAAAGGGCAATTTTCGTCAGGCTTACTCTTTCACCAACTGCACCAATTGTGGCCCACGCTATACTATTACCTCTTCAATTCCTTATGATCGCAAATTTACCACTATGGCCTGCTTTCCTCTTTGCCCAATCTGCCAAGAGGAATATGAGAATCCCTTGAATAGAAGATTTCATGCACAGCCCAATGCTTGCCCGAAATGTGGCCCAACATTGTGGTTAAACTCAGCCAAAGATATAAGTTTAGAACATAATTATAATAAATTACCCGAAAATACCTTATATAATCATCATGCTTTAATTAAAACCATTGAGCTATTGAATAGTGGTGCTATTATTGCCATAAAATCCTTAGGGGGGTTTCAACTTTGTTGTGATGCTTATAATGAAGAAGCCATTGAAAGGCTAAGACAAAGGAAAAGTCGCCCCCATAAAGCCTTTGCATTAATGGTTGCTGATCTTGAAACAGCAGGTGAAATTGCTGAACTAAGTAGCCAGTCCAAAGCTTTGCTTTTATCTGCTGAAGCTCCCATAGTGCTATGCCCCAAAAAATATAATAAGCTACCAGAAAATATTGCTCCGGATACAAATAGAATTGGAAAATTTTATTAAACCCAAGCTGTTTAACTGAAATGGAATATTTTCCAAAAGTTTTAATTATGACCTCGGCCAATGCAGGTGGTGAACCCATTTGTATAAAAAATCGTCAAGCAGTTGAAAGCCTTAAAGATATTGCAGACTATTTTTTGTTTCACAATAGGGATATTTTGGTGCGTGTTGATGATTCTGTCTGTCTTGCTCTTGAAGAAACAAGTAATATTAATATTCCCAGCAATATGTTTTTTAGGCGAGCCAGAGGTTATGTGCCAAGTCCTGTTGATTTACCAAGTTCTATACAAAATAGTGAGCAAATATCAGTGCTTGGAGTTGGAGCTTTTCTAAAAAATACCTTTACTTTAACTAAGAAAAATCAAGCATTCGTCAGTCAACATATTGGAGATTTGGACAATTTAGCCGTGCTAGATTTTTATGAAGAAACACTTACTCATTTATTGAAATTACTTGAAGTAAATCCAAAAGCCATTGTTTGTGATTTACATCCAGATTTTTCAAGCACAAAGTTTGCCAATGATTTTGCCAAAGAAAAAAATATTCCTCTTTTTACTCTACCACATCACTATGCCCATGCTTATGCCGTATTGGCGGAATACACAGATTACGACTTATCACCTTGTCTTGCTCTAATTCTTGATGGAACAGGCTTGGGAGAAGATGGTGAAGTTTGGGGTGGTGAATTACTTTATCTTGAGCCAAAAAACCATATAAGGTTTAGGTTAGGAAGAATTAAACCCATTGTCTTAGCAGGGGGAGAGAAGGCCATCTATGAACCATGGCGCATTGCCCAAGGTTTATATGAAAACTGCATAAAATCAGGATACTTATCCGAGGAAAATCTTAAACTATTTCCTTATCCATGGCTTGAAGATGAAAACTGTGCCAAGATGTCAAAAATGCTCAGTCAAATCTTGGAGAAAAATATTAATTGCCTTGAAACCAGTAGTTGTGGGCGTTTATTTGATGCAATTTCAGCCCTACTTGGTTTATGTTATTTTACTAGTTATGAGGGGCAAGGAGCAATAAAGCTTGAAGCTGCTCAGTTTTTAGATAAGCAAAATAAATCAACAGTTGATTATAATTGTCAAATTATAGAGCATCAAGAAGTTAAAAAATAAAAGCACAATATTTTTCTCAAAACAATGAATTTTTAGTTGAAGATACTGTAAACCCCATTTGGGAACTGGACAGTTTTGCTCTTTTTGCTCATTTTGTAAAAATGGCTACCGATAAAATATCAACTCCTCAACTAGCTAGTGATTTCCATCAAATCTTAGGAAATGGTTTTATTGAAATGCTTGAAAAAGCAAGTGCACTTAGTAATGTTTCCAAAATAATTCTTGGTGGGGGAGTTTTGAATAATGAAACTTTGTTTTTAAAGCTAACAAAAGAATTAAATAATAAAAATTTTCAAGTATATACACCACAAAATATAACAAGCTCAGATGGGGCTATTAGCCTTGGTCAAGCCTTTTATGGCCTTATAAAATGTCAAGAGTAAATTGAAATTGGATTTTAAAAATCCAATATAATCTTTCTTGCGAAAAATAAAAAAAAAGAGTATCTTTCCAAATGTGAGCAGCTCTGCATAATTATTTTTTTATAGCAATGCCTCACTAAGAAAATTTGAAAAATCTGAGAATTGTTTGTGCAGAGCTTTCAATGTAAGCAAATTGCTTTAATTTTTAAAACTTAGGAAAAAATATGATAGGCATTTCAAAATTATACTGTAATCAGGTAGAACCATCAGATGCGCTTCGCTATGGGCGTGACTCTAAAAATCTTCCTTCACATCTTTTACAATTTTCAGCCGATAAAAAGCCAGTTGTGGTTTGGAATATGACCCAACGCTGTAATTTAAAATGTATACATTGCTATGCACAGGCCATAACAGAAAAGGGAGAAGATCCCATTTCAACAGATCAAGGCAAAGCAATTATTGATGATTTAGCACAGTATGGAGCTCCGGTTATTCTTTTTTCCGGTGGTGAGCCATTGGTTCGCAAAGATTTGCCAGAATTGGCAAGCTATGCAACTTCAAAGGGCATGAGAGCTGTTATTTCCACCAACGGAACATTAATTACCAAGGACATGGCTAAAGTTTTAAAAG
>CAYJHF010000072.1:0-11858 GCA_964369905.1 uncultured Mailhella sp.
AATTTAAACCAAAATATAGTTAACAACTGTCATAAGAGTGAAAGCGTATTTGTATACCTGCCCTTCCTTGACTAACGGAACGCAATCTGGTTGAAAAACCAAATAATTCACGCATGGGTGCTAAGGCAGTAAGAAATTTTAGTCCGGCTTTGTCTTCTAAATTTTCAATTTTCCCATTGCAGGTGTTCACTAAGTTGATGCAAGCTCCAAGGCTTTCCTCGGGAGCTTGAATTTCAAGACTCATAATTGGTTCAAGTCTTATGATTTTTGCCTTGCTCAAAGCTTCTTTTAAGCCAAAATTTGTGGCCAATTGAAAACCAAGGCTTGTGCTAAAACTTTCTTTTGGAATGGCCATTATTTCCAGTTCTACATCTTGAATTGGATAGCCATTTTGTGATCCACTAAGTAAGGTATTTTGAGCACTTTCAAGAATTTCATTCTTTATTGTCTGCATTTCTCTGGATATATGCCCACTGGGATCAAAGCAGTTTTGGTTAAAAATTATATTATTACCGCTATTTCTTTCCCTACTCTTGATTTGCAAGCTAATTTCTCCGTACTGCCGTAAATCTCCAATAACTTTGTCAAAAATATATGTTGTACTGATTGCTTCCTCATTTTGAATTGTTTCACGCAGAACTACTTGAGGATTGCCAACCCTTGGAAATATTTTGTATTCTCTGGTGAGGCGCTCTTGTAATACTTCAAGGTGCAACTCCCCCATTCCCGAAACCAAACGATTACCCGAAACTTCTTCCAATTGCAGGCTCAAAGTTGGATCCTCCAAGAGATAGCGCTCTAAAGCTTCATCTAAAACTAGGGCATCTTCTGAGTTTTTTGGCTCAAAAGCTAAAGAAATAACAGGCTTATATTCAAGAACAGTTTCAAGACTTTCTGACTTTGGATCGTATGCCAATGTGTCGCCTGTTCTGGCTGATTTTATGCCCATAACGGCCACAATATCCCCCGCTTTAGCTGTGGCTACTTGTTCTTTGAAATCCGCGTGTAGGCGATAAATCCTACTTATTCTTTCAGGTTTTTTTTGGCTTATATTGTAAATATCCATATTTTCTGTCAAACTGCCTTGATAAATTCTAAGAAAGGCAATTTTTCTTTTGTTTTCAAGAACTACTTTAAACATAAGAGCTTTGAATTCTTCTGCTTTATTCTCAATTTTACCTTGATTTTCCTGATTTAAGGGTGGAATATCAAAGGGAGAGGGCAAGTATTTTGCAATTGCGTCAAGTAAGGGTTGAATTCCTGTATTTTTTAGGGCTGAGCCAAGCAAGGTTGGTTGCACAAGTCCGCCAATGCAAGCACGTCTTAGGGCATTTTCAATGTCTGCTATACTGTATTCTTCACCTAAGTAAAGGTTGAAAAACTCATCATCATTTTCCGCTATACTTTCAAGCATTTTTGTTCGCCATTCTTGCACTTGCTTTTGTTCGTGCCCCTCTAATTCCTTTGTGTAAATTGTAAGACCTTGATCTTCTTGTGCAAACTCAAGCTTTTTTTCATTGATTAAATCTGCAATGGCATAAAACTCATCACCTTCCCCCAAGGGAATTTGAATGGGAATGGGAGTTGCTCTTAGTTTTTCTTGAAGTGAAAGGATTACATTTGAAAAATCAGCACCTATTCTGTCCATTTTATTAATAAAAACCAAGCGAGGAACATTTAAATTATTAGCTTGACGCCAAACAGTTTCTGACTGAGGTTCTACTGCTCCAACGGCACAAAAAACTCCAACAGCTCCATCTAAAACCCTTAAAGAACGTGCTACTTCTATGGTAAAGTCCACATGGCCCGGTGTGTCAATAAGGTTTAGATTGTACTCATTCCACTCACAAAATGTGGTGGCAGCACAAATGGTAATTCCACGTTCTTGCTCTTCCGGCATAAAATCCATGGTGGCATTGCCGTCATGCACCTCACCCATGCGATGAATTTTATTGGTGTAAAAGAGCATACGCTCTGAAACTGTTGTTTTTCCTGCATCAATATGGGCAATAATTCCCACATTGCGTATTTTGGAAAGGCGCTCTATTTCTTTTTTCATAGCAATCTTACTCCAAAAAAACTCTGTATAATTATTTATTATAACAAAGTTTCTCATAAAAAATAAAATTTAAAAAATCTGAATTTTTTATATATAATTTCTTAAAACTCTTCCTTAAACATTTTAACTTCAAGCTGTGTGTAATAAAAAAATTCCGGCTTAATGTATTCGTTTAAATAACAAAGTTCCATTCCAACCTCATAATTTTGCTTGGCAAGCATATTTGAACTAAAGGAAATATCACTTTGCATTATAATATTTGTATTTTTTTGAAATGCGAAATTACTTTCCCCATAAGCAAAGCTAAGTTCTTCTTTCCTTTGCTTAAGTGCATTAATGGTTGGATTATAATTATCAGAATAAATAATTGCCCGCTGGGAAAACTGCATAATTTTATTTTGATAATCAGCTTTGTCTTGATTTTGAGATAATAAAAAGATTAATCCCTGTTCGGGTGAAAATTCTTGGGTTAAAAACTCTAATGAGTTATTAATAAGTTCTTCACCTTTATTAAAATTCTCTAAAACATAAACTTGCTCTAAACCGCAAAGCTCAAGTGTTGTAATAATAGATGCTCTTATTCCTGACTCTATAAAAACATAAATATTCTCAAGTCCGGCAATTAGGGCAGGGCAAATCAAAGATAAAAGCCTAGCAGGTGAGGCAAAATTTTTATCCATAAAAAAACACGCAAATGGTCTTAATGTATAAGATTTACTTATATTAAATCCATCAGGTTTGTTCTTTATTACTTTATGTTGTTCATACTGCTTAGGCTGTAAACTAAAATGAAAGGCTATGGCTGTTTTAATCAATGCTCTTTGAGAGGCATCAAGGCTTTCATAAGCATTGGCAAAAAGTTGGTCAGAAATTATATAATTTTCACACTGAGTTAACATATTTTGTTTAGTTGACATTTGTATTCCTTATGGTTAATAATTATCTCAACAATACATATTTTAAAAATATAACTCTAAGCCAAAATAACGCTAACAATTTAATGTTATTTTGTCCACGTCTAAAATAAGAGCTCTGTATAATTATTTTTTTGTAAAGTTTCTTATAAAAAATTATTATTAGCTAAAAATTGATAATTTGAGGTTTTAATTTGTTCTCAAGTATAAATAAAGCAGAACAGTAAAATATACAAAAATCTAGCCATAGATTGTATAACAGAGAAATTTTGTCGAGGTATTTAAATGTCCATGGAATTATTTTTTTATGTACTATTACTGATAGGGCATATTATTTCTGCCATTGCCTTGGTACACTGTTTACTTAGAACAAAATACCCACAAGCGGCGCTTGGCTGGTCGGCCGCAATTATTTTATTACCTTATGTGGGTGCTTTTTCTTACTTTTTATTTGGAGTTAATCGAGTTGATAGTCGAGCTGCCAAGCTAATGTTTAGCATTGCTAAACATCGCTCAACTCAACTTGAAAAAATCAATGAAGTTATAAAAAATACTTCATGTGGTTATAGTTTTGATGAAAATGAGTATAGTATTGTTAAAGTGGGCAGAAAAAAAACTCCCATGCCCCGTCAAGGCGGTAATGAAATTATTCCCCTCTATAATGGTGATCACGCCTACCCACTTATGTTAGAAGCAATAAGGCAAGCCAAAAAAGAAGTTTTTTTATGCACTTATATTTTTTCCGGCGAAGAAGTTGGTAAAAAATTTGCCCAAGCCCTAATTGATGCTCACAAGCGTGGAGTTGATGTGCGTATTATTGTTGATGGCATGGGTTGTGGTTCAAGGTTTGATAAATTTGAGGAGATGTTTAATCGAAATAACATTCCTTTGCAAAAATTCATTCCATTAAAAATACTCAAACTTCAAGTTTCTGTAAACCTTAGAAATCACAGAAAACTATTATTGTGTGATAATGTGGGTTTTACAGGTGGCATGAATATTTCTGATGGCAACTTGCTAGCCAATAATCCACCAAAGCCAATTCAAGATATTCACTTTAAATGCCATGGATCAATTATACTAACGCTAAGAGAAGCTTTTTTGATGGATTGGGCATTTTTAGCCAAGGAAACCTTGCCGGATCGAAATTTTTCTTGCCAAAGTTATGGCAATATGGACGCAAGGCTAATTATGGACGGTCCTGGCTCTACAGAAGAGCCAATTCAAAACTTAATTTGCGGAGTAATTGGAGCGGCTAAGGAAAAAATTACTATTTTTACTCCATATTTTCTGCCCACAAGAGAACTTATTATTTCCTTAGGCAGTGCAGCTGCTAGGGGTGTAAATGTAAGCATAGTCTTACCTGAAAAATTGGATCACCCTTTTGTGGAATGTGCGGCAGAGCATATGCTCCCCCCCATATTACAGTTTGGTATAAATGTTTATCGTCAGCCAAAACCTTTTGCCCACACCAAAATTATTTTAATTGATGATATTTACACTTTTTTAGGTTCAACCAACCTAGATCCACGAAGTTTGAGTTTAAATTTTGAGCTAAATATGGAGGTTTTTTCTCAGTCTTTAAACAGAGAGTTAACTCAATATGCTGAAGATATTATAGCGAAATCAAGTTTGGTCAAAATTTCTGATTATGATTTTCAAGGTAAAACGGACTTTAAAACATTAATAAAGCGCTTAAAAAATGCTGCTGCTTGGGTAATTAGCCCATATTTATAATATTTTATAATTTTAGAAGGTTAAAGTGATAAAAACTGAAAAAGTCTTAGCCAAAAAAAGCTTAGGCCAACATTTTTTAAAAAATGAAGCCCTAATCAAAAATATAGTTAATCTAGCAAATATTCAGGAAGCAGAGCAAGTTTTGGAAATAGGGCCAGGCCCTGGCGCTCTAACCAAGCTCTTATTCCATAAAAATTGTGCTAAACTTTTATTGCTTGAAAAAGACAATGCCTTTGCCCAAAAACATTTGGATTATATAGCAGAAAATCAATGGCAAAATATGCAGGTAATAAACATGGACGCCCTTGATTTTGATTGGAAAAGTTTAGAAGGAAATTGGAAAATCATAAGCAATTTACCTTATAATGTTGGTTCTGTGCTTATCTGGGATATTGTGAGCCAAGTGCCAAACCTGACTTTAGCTGTTTTTATGGTGCAAAAAGAAGTTGCCATGCGCATTAGAGCTGAATGTAATAGTAAAACTTATGGAGCCATTTCTGCTTGGGTGCAAAACTTTTGTAGTGTAAAAAAAGGACTTTCTGTTAGCCCAAGTGCTTTTTATCCCCCTCCTAAAGTTGACTCTGAAGTTATTGTTTTGACCCCAATACAAAAGGATTGCTTGCCAAGCTATCCTGAAAATTTGGCAAAAACCATTAAACTTTGCTTTCAACAACGCAGAAAGCAATTGCACAAAATTTTACAAAAAAACTTCCCAAACACTTATACAGAAGAAATTTGGGAAAAAATTGGTCAAACTAAGAGTTGCAGAGCAGAAAATCTTAGCCCAAAGCAATTTAAACTACTTTCAGATATTTTATTTAAAGCTAATAATTAAACAGATTAAGTAAATTTTTTTTAATACTAAAGATTATGGTTGCTTATTTATTAAAAATCTAGTATAAGTAACCTATATGAATTAAGTGAGGTTATTATGCCATTTGATCCTAATATGCAGGTTCTTGTAGTTGACGATTTTTCTACAATGCGCCGCATTGTAAAAAATATTTTGCGTCAACTTGGTTTTGTAAATATTACTGAGGCAGATGATGGCTCTACAGCTTGGGAAGTTTTGCAAAAACAAAAAATTGACTTTATTGTTTCTGACTGGAATATGCCCATCATGTCAGGCATTGAATTACTCAGAAAAGTGCGTGCCGATGAAAAACTTGGGCACTTGCCTTTTCTTATGGTTACAGCGGAAGCTCAACAAGAAAACATTTTAGAAGCAGCTCAAGCGAAAGTTTCTAATTATATTGTAAAACCTTTTACAGCTGATGTAATGAAGAAAAAAATTGATAAAATTTTTCCTTAACTTTAAATTGTGTCGAGTTTATTTAGTTTTTAATTTTAGCCAATTTAAGTTGTTTTACTAAAGCAAAAATTTTATTTCTTTTATTTTTTATTGGCTTAGCAATTATTTGACAAAATACGCGTTAAATTGAGCGTGCTTGTTGGTGTAAGTTTTTAGTGCCATAGTCTTATCTTGTATAAAATAATAAGAATTTTAGTTGTTAATATCAACAAAAACTAAAATCCTTGCAAGTATTTAATTTATAAAAGAAATTGGGTGAAACTGTGACTCAAACAAATGGACAGCAAGCAACACAACAGCTTACAGCACCAAATGAAAACGTGCCAGCCATAACTAATGAAAATGATGAGAGCAGTGCAAACCAAGACTCAGGTTTTATAGACTCAGCCAGCAAAAAAGTTGAGCTAGACTTAGAAGGTGCTCCATTCCTTGTTGAGGAGCAGGAGGAAGAGGAAAAGCCAAAACCTCAGGAGGAAAAAAAGTCTGAGGAAGATGAACAGGCAGAACTTGAAAGACTTGCCAAAGCAAAGAAGAAAAAAATTATTATTCTTGGGCTTGCTGGATTATTAGTTGTAATTTTGTCTGTAGCAGGATATTTCTTTTTATTTTCAACTCCGGAAGAAGTAATTCCGCCAACAATAATAATTATTCCAAGTGAAACTGAAGCAACAGTTGACAGTAGCCTTGAAATAAAACTTGATCCATTTTGGATTGAATTAGTAAATAAAGAAGGAAAAAAGCAATTTTTAGTGGGCAGTTTTATTTTACAACTAAGCAATACAGCAGGAAAAACTGAAACACTGCGAAATATGAAAATTGTAAGAGATGCTGTTTATTATTACTTTGTAAATTCAGATTATGAGTTTTTATCGCAACACCAAAATATTGGACAAATAAAAAGAGGAATGATTGATTTGTTAAACCAATATATTATCGGTGGAGAGGTTGAAGACATATATTTTGACAGCTTCTTATTTAAATAACTTGTAATATAGTCGATGCAGAAAAACACAAAAATTTGTTTTTCACTTGGACTAATTATATTGATTTCAAATGAAATTAATATGTTGATTGCAACTAAGCTAGCAGACTTGCGTGTAGAAGTAAAACACAAGGTAGTCATAAGTGCTAAAGCAAGTGTACCTTTAATAAAAAGCTATATATAAAAAAATTAATATTTTCATATATAACACCAACAATAAAAAGGAGATTTTTGTATGATTTCAACAATTCCACTCCTTATTGCACAACAGCAGGGCATGGCAAGCACTGTAAATAATTTAGCAACCAGAACCGATGTGGCAACTCAAGCTGCACAGCACACAGTAAGTGCTTTAATAAAAGAAGAAAGCAAAAAACTTGACGAAGTTGAAAATAGTCCACAAACCAATTCAGTTTCAGATGAACAAGAAAGCTCTCAAGAGTTTGTAGAACAAGAACATAACAAGCGTGAACCGGAAGAAGATGTTGAAACATCTCCTTCATCTCACAATCCTTATGCAGGGAAGCTTTTTGACACAAGGGTTTAAATTTAATGGATTTATACATATTAATCGGATTAACTCTTGCTGAGTTCATTATTATTTTCCTTGTTTTGCTATTTTTTAAGCGTTTGCGTCGTTCTGAACAAGCTCTTGAACATTTGCAAAGTAACCAAGAAGAATTCATGGATCGTCTACTTAGGAATGTTCAACTTGAACAAGAAATGGTTACAACATTTATCCAAAGACAAGAACAGTTAGAAAGGCTCAATATTGCGATGGAAGAGAGAATTTACTATTTAAAAAATCTTATCAAACAAGCAGAAGACATAAGCCATTCTCCCTATCTTATGCGTGAAATAATAATGAATTCCAAAAAGAAAGGTTTACCCCTTGACATGATTGCAAAAAAAACCGGTATGGCGAAAGATGAAATAGAAATCATTCTTAAAAAAGAAAATCTTTTATAAACAGCCAGCTAGATACAAAAAGGGTAAATCATGTTTTTTCAGTACACTCAAAATAAATATCCTCCCAAAAAAACTATTATTACCTGCCATCACAATGCTGACTTTGATGCACTAACCTCACTAATTGGAATTTCAATATTCTTTCCCGAAGCTCAACTTATTTTCCCCGGCAGTCAAGAAAAAGTGGTTCAAACATTTTTTGAAGATGTGGTCAATCCTCTTTTTAACTTTTTTTTACCAAAAGATGCTGATTTTGAAGATATAGAGCGTTTAGTTGTGGTTGACACAAATAATTTTGAAAGAATTTCTCATCTAACCCCATTATTAGAAAGACATAAATTGGTTTCAAACCAAAAAACTGAAAATCATTTTAATAGCCTTGAAATTATAGTTTTTGATCATCACCCTAAGGGGGATATAGTAGCACAGGGCGGAAACATAGAAATGGTTGGTTCAACTTCAACCCTAGTTATAGAAGAAATAAAAAGTGTTTTTGGCAAAATACCTTGTGAACTTGCAAATATTTTAGGCCTTGGAATTTATATTGACACAGGTTCATTTTCCTATGTTTCAACCACACAAAGAGATTATTTAGCTGCAGCTTGGATTATGGAACATGGTTTTTTACCTGATTTTGCCGGCCAATATACACACAGAAATTTAAACAAAGAACAATTAAGTGTTCTGACAAGTCTGGTTGACTCAGCAAAAATCATGGAAGTAGCAGGCCTCAAATTTGTTATTGTCTTTGCCAGAATAGATTTTTATCTTAGTGATTTTGCCACATTAGCTCCAAAAATCATGGATTTAGTGCCATGCGATGTGCTTTTTGCCTTGGCTTCTATGAAAAACTCAACTCAAGTTGTGGCCAGAAGTAAGGATGATAGCTTTGATGTTGGTAAAATCTGCACTCAACTTGGTGGAGGTGGTCATCAATATGCTGCCGCAGCCATGGTAAAAGAAATGACTTTGCACGAAGTGATTAATTTTTTACAAAGCAAAATTTCCATGTTAGCCCATACAGATAAAACAGCTAAAAGATTAATGACAAGCCCTGCAATTGTTGCCTATGGAAATGATTCCATAATAAAAGCTGAAGCAATTATGTCCCACTATGGGTTAAAGGCAATTCCCATATGCAAGGAAGGCACAAAAATTTGTATAGGTTGGCTTGAACAGCAATTGGCACTCAAAGCAATTAACCACGGCATAGGTGAAATTTCGGTTACTTCCTATATGAGCCGCCAATTCAAAGTCATCAGTCCTGATGCTAATTTACAAACCCTTATGGATATAATTGTTGGTGAAAGGCAAAGATTAATTCCTGTGGTTGATACATCATTTTTACCTAATGTTCCAAGTGATCATAGCTAATTACTTTCGTTAAATATTGATTTAAATGAAAACAAATTGTTGCAATTTTGCCCCATTATTGGTGTGGTTACCCGAACAGATTTAATTAGAATTTTCCTTGATGATGCAAGCGCAAAACTCCCCAGCCCAAGGCAAAATACCGTTAGAAAGAAAAATATCTCCAAACTAATGTTTCAACAACTTCCAAAACCTTGTTTGGAACTTTTAAAATTGGTGGGTAAACTTGCCTCTTCTTATGCCATAAATATTTTTGTTGTGGGCGGTTTTGTGCGTGACCTTTTAATGAACAATGAAAAAATGAGTTGGCCAAATTTGGACATTGATCTAGTGGTGGAGGGAGATGCTAAAAGCTTTGCAAAAAACTTAGCTCAAATACTAAATGGAAGAGTTAGAGAACATTCGGAATTTTTAACCGCCTTAGTTATTTTTAATTCGTCTGCTCTAGCAGAAAACAGTGCTTGTGAATATTTAGATAAAAATTATGTAGCCCAAAAGAAAAATAGTAAAATTTCACCCTCGTTAAAATTTAGCGATAAAGAGCAAAATTCTGCTGAAAATGATTATGAAATTAGAGTTGATATAGCAACAGCAAGACTAGAATACTATCAAAGACCAGCCGCTTTGCCCACTGTGGAATTGTCATCCATTAGAATGGATTTAACTAGACGTGATTTTAGTATTAATGCAATGGCTATTCAGCTAAATAATGAATATTTTGGTGAACTGGTAGATTTTTTTGATGGTCAAGTCGATATAAAACAAAAAAGAATTAGAATGTTACACGCTCTTAGCTTTGTTGAAGATCCTACCAGAACCATTAGGGCCATTCGCTTTGAACAGCGCTATAACTTCAAGCTTGGAGCTCACTGCGAAAGGTTAATTAAACATAGCATTGAGCTTGGGTTAATAGATAAACTCAGCGGGAAAAGAGTTTTATCCGAACTAAATTTAATTCTAAAGGAACAAGAACCCCTAAAATGCTTGCTTAGACTTCAAGAGTTTGACCTATTAAAAGCCATACATCCCATGCTTGAAATAAATTCAAAAGAAAAAAATGAATTTTTTACTGAAGCTTATAAAACTCTTCAATGGTATAAAATGCTTTACATTGAAGAAAGAGTTGATTACTTCTTTTTTTATATACTTTTAGTTTGTCGCAATGCTTCAATTAATGATATATATTCATTATTTGATCGCCTTGAAATATATGGACATAAAAAAAAGGAAATTGTTCAAGCCAGATCCAATATAATTCAAAGTATTCCACTGCTTGAAAAGTGGTATGAAAGCTCCATGCCCATGAGTGAGTTACACAATATTTTACACGCCATGAATGTTGAATCATTACTTTTTTTAGTGGTAAGAGCACCTGCCATAGTAGGAGAGGATCTAAAAAAACAACTATCATTTTATATGTATAAAGCACGCCTTGAAACCTTAAGCATCACAGGCAAAGATATATTAAACCTCGGCATTAAAAAAGGACCATTAATTGGAATAATTTTAAAGGAAGTTTTACAAGCCAAAATGAATGATGAAATAAGTGGCTTTGATCAAGAAATTGACTATGCAGAGCAAAGAGTTAATTTCTACCTAAAAAATATAGAATAAAAAGGATATAAAATTTGAAAATATTGGCCTTAGGAGATGTGGTGGGACGCATTGGACGTTATGCCCTGCGTGATGCCATTCCAAATCTCAAAAAAAAATATAACCTTGATTTTATCATAGCCAATGGTGAAAACAGCGCCGGTGGAGTTGGCATTACAAGCTCAACCCTAAATGAATTACTAAATTATGGAGTAAACTGCGTAACCGGAGGAAATCATAGTTGGAAAAATAAAGAAATTTACAATAAATACGAAAGTGAAACAAGGGTGCTCCGCCCCGCAAACTTTCCAAGCCCTGCCCCCGGTAGAGGTGAATATATTTATACACTTCCAAATGGTGATAAAATTGCCGTACTCAATCTTCAAGGAACTACCTTTATGGAAAGCCTGCCCTGCCCCTTTGCTTACGCCAATGACTGGGTAAACCGTTTGGAAAACAGTGCTGAGAAAATTAAATATAGAGTTGTTGACTTCCACGCTGAAGCAACCAGTGAAAAAAAATGCCTTAGCTTTTATCTTGACGGTAAAGTTAGTGCTGTCTTCGGAACTCACACCCATGTGCAAACAGCAGATGCCCAAATTCTGCCAAGTGGAACAGCTTACATTACAGACCTTGGAATGTGCGGTGTTGAACAATCCTGCCTTGGAATGTCCATTGCGTCAGTTCTGCCCCGCTTTACAAGCAAACGTCCTTCAGGCTTTAAAAGAGCAGATGGAACTGGCTCATTAAACGGACTTATTTTTGAACTGGACGAAGTAAGCGGAATGGCAAAATGCGTGCATACTCTAAGAGAAAACACTCCGCCAACAAGTGCTTAAAGAAAAACTATTGTGGCTCACTTCACAGCACGCAAAGCTGACGCCTTTGCTTACAGCTTTGGATAGCCGATGCTTCAAAATC
>CAYJHF010000073.1:0-11792 GCA_964369905.1 uncultured Mailhella sp.
CTAAAATAATATATTTAATATAAAAAAACAACACTTGATTATTTTATAAAATTAAAATATAATATCCGAGTTTGATTTTTGGAAATCAAGCAAAACATTTAAAATTTTATGAATTATGGAGTGAACATGAAACGCTTAGCTTTATTACTTGCCCTTGCATTGGCAATTTTTACCGGTTCAGATGCTTATGCAAAAAGTTACATCAATGGAATTGATGGAAACTATCCACCCTTTAGTTATGTTGGAGAAGACGGAAAGCCCACAGGATTTGACGTGGAAGCCATGACTTGGATAGCCAATAAAATGGGATTTAAAATAGAACACCGCCCCACAAACTGGGACGGAATTATTCCTGCCTTACAAGCCAAAAAGATTGACATGATCTGTTCAGGCATGAGTATGTCTGATGAGCGTAAAAAGCAAGTCAACTTTTCTGAACCATATTATAGTATTACCAAGAATATTGCTGTAAAAGAAGGTTCAAACCTTACAGTTGATCAAGTTTTTGCAGGCAAGTATAAACTTGGAGTTCAACGCGGAACCAATGAACACACCATGCTTGAAGCTAAAATTAAAGATGAAAACTTAGATGTGGATCTTCGCCTTTATGATTCTCCGCCCATGTCTGTGGAAGACTTATTGAACGGACGTATTGATGCAATTGCCATTGACAGCGCCCCTATGAATGACGCCATTCAAAACGGAAAAGCTATTAAATCTGTTGGAACTTATGCTAAGGGCGACACTTTTGGCGTAGCAGTCAGAAAAGAAGATGCTGCACTTTTAAAAATGATTAATGATGGTTATGTGCACCTCAAAGCTGATCCTTTTTGGAAAGAATTACACAGAAAATATTTGGGTCAAAAGTAATTTTTAGCACATCAAATATATTCACCCATTTAAAACTACATCTTTTTAAAAGTCTAAACTGATAACTATTTGTTATTATATGTTTTTCAAAAAGAAAGTCTGGGGAAAAGGCTTTTGTTTGCAAAAGTTTTTTCCCCAGAAAATGTTTTAAAATTGAGAGTAAAATGCAAACAATTATCACCATATTTGAAAATATGCCCTATATTTTAATGGGTGGTTTTATAACCATACAATTGGTCTTGGGTTCTTTAGCCATTGGCTTTATTTTTGGCTTACCCTTAGCCGTTTTACAGGTTTATGGTGGTACTGTTAGCAAAAGGCTTATTGGCATATATGTTTGGTTTTTTAGAGGTATGCCCATACTCTTATTACTTTTTTTATTTTACTTTGGCATATTTAATTTTCTGGGTATTAATATAGATGTGATTTCTGTTTGCTGTATTGTGCTTGGCTTGGCAAGTTCTGCCTATCAATCCCAAATTTTTAGAGGTTCAATTCAAGCCATAGCCCTTGGACAGTTTAAAGCGGCCAAAGCCCTTGGCATGACAAACTTCCAAGCCATAAAAAATGTTGTTTTACCTCAAGCCCTCCGTCTTTCTATCCCTGGTTGGTCCAATGAGTTTTCTATCTTACTCAAAGACTCTGCCCTCTGTTTTGCCCTAGGTGCACCGGATATTATGGCCAGAACACATTTTGTGGCTTCAAGAACCTATGAATATTTACCTCTCTACATTGTAGCAGGGTTTTTATACTTTTTCATAACCCTGATTGGTGTTAGAATTTTACGCTTTTTAGAGAGAAAATATGCCATTGCAGGCTATACATTAACCACTTAACACGAGAAAACAATGTCCAAAACTACATTGCTAAGCGCTAAAAATATTTCTGTAACCTTGGGAAATAGGTTAATCTTAAACAAGGCTTCCATTAGTGTGGAACCCTCAGACTTAAAAGTTTTAATCGGCCCCTCCGGAGCTGGAAAAAGCACATTTTTGCAATGTATAAACCAGTTAATAATCCCTGATGAGGGTGAAATTTTCTTGGAAGGGCAGAAAATAAACTTGCAAGACAATAATGAGCTCTGCTATTTAAGGCAAAATGTGGGCATGATATTTCAAGACTTCAACCTCTTTGATCACCTAACAGCCCTTGAAAATATTAGCCTTGCACTTTGCAAAGTTAAAAAACTATCCAAAGAACAAGCCATGGATAGAGCAAGAAAAGAGCTTGAGCGAGTTGGCCTTTCCAATAGAGCAGGACTATATCCCGCCCAGCTTTCAGGCGGTCAAAAACAAAGGGTGGCCATTGCCAGAGCTTTGGCTATGGATCCAAAAGTTTTGCTCCTTGATGAACCAACCAGCGCCCTAGACCCTGAGCTTGTGGGCGAAGTGCTAAATGTTATTCGCGACTTGGCCACAAATGGTATGCCAATGATTATGGCCACTCACCAAATGGATTTTGTGCGCTCCCTAGCAAGCGAAGTGCTCTTTATGGAAGGCGGAAGTATTATTGAACAGGATAAGCCAAGTGCCCTACTGGCTGAAGGTTGTGGCAGTCGCACCTTAGATTTTTGTTCTAAGCTCAACAATGTGCTTGATGCAAGTAATTGCAAAGCATAAAATTATTTAAAAAATATTGCCCCCAAACTTTGGAGCTAAAGTGGATTTTTTAGATTTTCAATTTATTATGACTGAGGTTTTACCTGAACTCTCTGAGGGTTTTGTGCAAAGCTTGTGGTTAATCATTCCGGCAGTTTTTATTGGCGGATTTTTCGGTATTGTGATGGGGGTGGTGCGTGTTTTTGGGGCAAAACCGCTACAAAAAATAGCCAATGCCTTTGTGGCTGTTGTGCGTGGAGTTCCTTTAACCATTCAATTGATGATTTTATACTTTGGCTTACCCTATATTAAAATTTATTTTGAACCCTATACAGCGGCTTTGCTGGGCTTTATATTTTGTACAGGGGCTTACCAATCGGAATATGTAAGAGGCGCACTGCTTTCCATAAAATCTGGGCAAATCAAGGCAGGCCAAGCCCTTGGTATGACAAAATGGCAAATCATCAGAACTATAATTGTTCCCCAAGCTTTTAGACGAGCTATTCCGGGCTGTGGCAATGAGATAATTTATTTAATAAAATATAGCTCCTTAGCCTACCTTGTAACCCATATAGAGTTAACAGGTGAAGCTAAAATAATCGCCTCAAGAACTTTTCGCCCCACTGAAGTTTATGTGATAGCTGCTTGCTACTATTTACTTCTTGTTACTTTGGCCACTTATTTTCTTAATAAACTGGAGCAAAAGCTCCACATACCCGGCTTTACTAAGGCCAAGTCCTAAAAATTATGACAGATTTAAAAAATATTCGCAACTTTTCCATTATAGCTCACATCGACCACGGCAAATCCACCTTGGCAGATCGTATTTTAGAATTTACTGACCTAGTTAGTGATCGGGAAAAGAAAGAGCAATACCTTGACAATATGGAGCTTGAAAGAGAAAGGGGCATTACAATCAAAGCCCAAACCGTGCGTATTCCCTATAAGCATAGTGATGGAAAACAATATATTTTAAACTTGATTGACACACCTGGCCATGTTGACTTCAATTATGAAGTTTCCCGTTCCCTTGCTGCCTGCGATGGGGCGCTCTTGGTGGTTGACGCTTCCCAAGGGGTTGAAGCTCAAACTTTAGCCAATGTTTATTTAGCCCTTGAACACAATCATGAGATAGTTCCTGTATTAAATAAAATTGATTTGGCCAGCGCCGATGCTGACAGAGTAAAGGAAGAAATTGAAGAAAGCATTGGTCTTGATTGCACAGATGCTGTTCCTGTTTCAGCTAAAACAGGATTAAATATTGATCAAGTATTAAGTGCCATTATTGACAGGTTGCCTGCTCCCACCGGCGATCCAAGTGCACCGCTAAAAGCTCTAATTTTTGATTCATGGTATGACAGCTATCAAGGTGTGGTCGTACTGTTTAGAATTGTGGACGGCAATATAAAGAAAGGTGATAAAATACGCCTTATGGCCACAGGTAGAGAATATGAAGTTATAAGGCTTGGAGTTTTTTCTCCAACACCTAAGGACATGACAAGCTTGTCTGCCGGAGAAGTTGGTTTTATTTGCGGAAATATCAAGGAGCTTGGTGATGCAAAAGTTGGCGACACAATAACCTTAGCAAGTAACCCTGCACTTGAACCTGTTCCGGGATTTAAAGAAGTGCAATCCATGGTTTTTTGCGGACTTTATCCCACAGATTCAGCTGAGTATGAAAATCTAAAAACAGCCCTTGAAAAATTACAATTGAACGATGCCGCCTTTTCCTATGAAGCAGAAACCTCACAAGCCCTCGGCTTTGGTTTTCGCTGTGGATTTTTAGGGCTTTTGCACATGGAAATCATTCAAGAAAGGCTTGAGCGAGAATTTCAAGTGGAACTTATTGCAACAGCCCCCTCCGTTATTTATAAGGTTACCACCACAGATGGTGAAGAGCTCAGCGTAGATAATCCATCAAAATTACCTGACCCAGGAAAAATCGAAACACTTTATGAACCCTATGTAAAGATGGATATTCACGTTCCCCAAGAATATGTTGGCAATGTGCTAAAACTTTGTGAAGAAAAACGTGGTATTCAAAAAAACATGGGTTATTTGACCACTTCACGAGTTGTAATTACCTATGAAATGCCTTTTGCTGAAATTGTTTATGATTTCTTTGACAGGCTAAAATCAGGAACAAAGGGCTATGCCTCCATGGATTATGAACCCATAGACTATAGAACCTCAAATCTTTGTAAGCTTGATATTATGCTAAATGGAGAACCTGTAGACGCTTTGGCCGTAATTGTGCATAGGGATAAATCTTATTATTATGGTAGAAATTTAGCATTAAAACTAAAAAGAACCATTCCACGCCAAATGTTTGAAGTGGCCATTCAAGCAGCCATTGGGCAAAAGGTCATTGCCAGAGAAACTGTTTCTGCTTTTCGTAAAAACGTAACTGCAAAATGCTATGGTGGTGATATAACAAGAAAACGCAAACTTTTAGAGAAACAAAAAGAAGGTAAAAAGCGTATGAAACGCATGGGCAATGTGGAATTGCCACAAGAAGCCTTTTTAGCCGCCCTTTCCGTTGGTGATGATAATTAAATATTTTGCATTGCACATTGCTTTAAAGTTACTCCATATAAAAAATTAGCAATAAATATTACTAAATTTATTGACTATAGGAAAACAAATGGACAGTTTTTTTTATAAAAAACGTATACTCTTGTTTATTATTATATCAATTGCTTACTTAGTTGTTTTTTTTCAAAGGGTTGCACCGGCCGTTGTTGGACCTGTAATGGCTGATGAATTGGGCTTGATGGCAACTGACATAGGCATTATGGCTTCCATGTATTTTTGGGCTCAAGCCATGGGTTGTTTGCCGGCAGGGCTTTTATCTGACACAATTGGACCACGCAAGATAATTTCCTATGGATTGATTTTAGCAACCATAGGCACTATTATTTTTGTTCAAGGATCTGAAATATTTATATTAGCCTTAGGGCGTTTTATAATTGGGCTTGGAGTAAGCGTTGTATTTGTGGGAGCTTTAAAAATTTTTTCTGAATGGTTTTATCCCAATGAATTAGGAACTTGCTCAGGAATGCTGTTGGCGGTTGGTAATGTGGGTGCATTGATTTCCACTGCTCCTTTAATGTTTCTTATAACCTTAATAGGTTGGCGCAATTCTTTTTGGATTGTTGCAGCCTATACTATTATGGCTAGTGCTCTTGCTTACCTAATTCTGCGCAATAAGCCACAGGAATGTGGTTTTCCACCCCTAACTAATTCAACCACTAAAAATGTTTCCATGGGAACAGCCATGAAAAGCGTTTTTGGTTTGCGTAATTTTTACACTGTTTTCATTGCCGGCTCACTTTATTATGGTACACTTATAGCTGTGGGCGGACTTTGGGCAGGGCCTTATCTGCAAGATGTATATGGTTTGAGTAAGGATATTGCATCTTCTGTTGTTATGTGTTTTACCATAGGAATGGTTGTGGGAGCACCAATTAGTGGCTATCTTTCTGATAAAATAATTAAATCCAGAAAAAATGTTGTTTTACTTGGAATGCTTACTCACATAATAGTTTATATTCCTCTGGTTTGGCTAATTGATTCAATGGCCTTGGGTATGCTTTATATTTTGTTTACTGCCTTTGGAATAACAGGTTCTTTCATAATTATTTGTTTTGCCTGTGCTAAGGAAGTGGCTGAACCTTGCTATGCCGCAACCGCTGTGGGAGCACAAAATATGGGAATGGCGGCAGGAGCAGGCTTTTTTCAATATATTTGTGGCCTTATTATTGATTCCTATGGCAAAAGTAATGGAGTTTACGGACAAGAAGCCTATGCCAGTGCATTTACTCTTTGTATGTGCATGATGGCTATAGCCATTGTAATTATGCTTTTCTTTAAGGAAAATAAAATTAAATAGTTTATGCTGAAAATATCATAATTTTTTCTTTTATAACTCTAACCTTTAATTATGGAGCAACAAAAATGAAACTCTACAGATTAAAATATTTATGCTTTTTCTGTTTGTTTTTTTTATTTATGGCTTTAGCGAAGACATCATTTGCAGATGAACCACTACGCCATGTATATACTGCACCTGATAATCCAATTAATGTTTCCGCTTCCGGTAGATATGTTGGTAATGCAGATTTTGAAGATGATGCCGGTGGCTTTAGTGTGGCTGAGTTTGCAACTTCAATTGAATGGCGCTGGTTTAGCTTCAGTTATACCGGACGCCAATATAATTGGGAAAATATACATAAGCTAAAGTTTGGCAATGGCAAAGATGATCCATGGACAACAATACACACCCTAAGCCTTGGTTTGAATTTTGAAAACATGATTAATCAAAATTGGGGTTGGTTTGCCGGAATTACAGGAAAGTCTTCTTTTGAACAAGAAATGGATAATTCTTTCTCTGCTTTTGGACAAGCTGGCTTAGTATACATTTTTAATGAAGATTGGAGCACATTTTTTGGAATAATAGGTTCAGTTTCTTATGATGATCCAACCATCTTTCCATTTATTCGTATAAATTACCGCTCAGCAAAAGATCTGGGATTTTCTGCTAGCATAGGCGCTCCTGTTAGTTATATAAACTATCGCTTTAATGAAATAATTTCCCTTAGAGCCGGTGGTGGAATGACAGGAAATGAATATAAGCTTGCTGACGATAGCACAGTGATTAAAAAAGGCTATATAAAAGAACAAGATGTAACTACTGGCCTTTATGTTGACATTACTCCTAATTTCTCCAATGTTGAACATTTGAATATTTCTGTAGGGGCTGAATATACGTTTTTACGAGAAATCAGTATTTATGATGAAGACTATGATAAAATAATGGATATGGATATGGACAACGCACTTGGTGGGTTTATTCGCTTACAATATACATTTTAGTTTTTCTTGATTAATATTTAAATATTTTTAGAAACTTTTTGTGAGTTTTTTGAAAATTTGCGGTAAATTTTAGGTTAATATTATGCAACACTCACAATTGGTTTTAATTGTCAAAATAATTCTATGTATGTTCTTTTGGGGTGGAACTTTTATTGCCGGCAAAATTGCCGCAGAATATGCTCCACCTGCGTTAATTGGATTATTACGATTTATTATTTCAACTCTTATGCTTTTTATGTTCATGCAGTCAAGAAAACAAAGCATGAAAATTACCAGAAAACAATTCTGGGGTTTGTGCATTCTTGGGCTAAGTGGCATACTTGGCTATAATCTTTTCTTCTTTCTTGGCTTACAGACAATTCCTGCCTCACGGGCTGCACTTATTGTGGCCAACAATCCCTTACTTATTGCCATTGGGGCTGTTATATTTTTAAAAGAAAAACTATCAATAATTCAATGTTTTGGTATTTTAATTAGTATATGCGGGGCTGTTACTATTATAAGCAATGGTAATATAAGAGAGATTTTTTCAAGTTTATCTCCAGGGGATTTTGCTATTTTTGGCTGTGTCATCACTTGGGCAATTTATTCTCTAGCCGGAAAAGTCTTGTTGCAAGGACTAACCCCTTTAGCCACAGTTACATGGGCCTGTGGACTTGGAACAATCTTTTTTATTCCCTTTACCATTTATCAAAGCGACTTATCCTTAGTTTTTGATTTACCATTAACTCTCTGGCTTTGTACATTCTATTTAGGTGCTTTTGGATCTGCCATTGGATTTGTTTGGTTTTATGAGGCGATAAAAGGACTGGGTGCTGCTAAAGCAGGAGTTTTCATAAGCTTTGTTCCGATTTTTGGAGTTATGCTTGGTGCACTTATTTTAGATGAATCTATTACCAAAGCCATGCTCGTGGGCGGAGCATTAACTATTATTGGCGTATATTTAACCAACAAAAAATAAAGTATACTATTTCAAACTATTATAAAATAAAAAATGAGCCTTTTTTCATACTTGACAATATCAAGATATATTGATATTGTTTTCTTGGTTTTAGATTTGAATATAAAAATTCTACACAATTTATCGCGCAAGGTTTTATGGAGTTAGTATGAAAATAGGAAATTTGCTTAAAAATCAAACAAAACCTTTTTTTTCTTTAGAATTTTTTCCACCAAAACATAGAGAGAAATGGAACGATTTCTTTAATGTAGTGCAAAGGCTAAAAGCAATAAATCCCATCTTTGCTTCTGTAACCTGTGGAGCTGGCGGAAGTTCTAACAATAATACTGTGGAAATTGCCAGTAAAATTCAAAATGAATATCATATTGAATGTATGGCACATTGTACTTGTGTTCGCTCAGATTTTCAAAATATGCAAGCTTACTTCAATGAACTGCAAAGGGTTGGAGTGAACAATATTTTGGCTTTGCGTGGAGATAAACCAAGAAATGAGCAAGGTGAAGTAGATGAAACCTTAATCAGCCACGAATTTAAATATGCTGAAGATTTAGTTAAATTTTCAAAGCAAAACTTTCCTGATTTTGGCATTGCTGTGGCAGCTTACCCTGCTCCTCACCCCGACTCCACAAGTTTTAGTGCAGATCGTGAATTTTTAGCTCAAAAGGTTTTAGCCGGAGCAGATTTTGCCATTACCCAACTTTTTTTTGATAATAGAGAATATTTTGATTTGTTAGAATATTTTGGCAAAAAAAACATTAACTGCCCTATCATTCCAGGTATTTTACCCATACAAAGCCTCGGTTCATTAAAACATACTTTAGGACTTTGTGGAGCAAATATTCCCGGAAAATTATATTTAAGTCTTGAAGAAGCTGATAAAGAAGGTGGCACTGAGCTGGTCAAAGCTGTAGGGCTAAAATATGCAGTCAAACAAATTAAAGAGCTTTTAAATAATGGCGCACCGGGCATTCATTTATATACATTAAATAGGGCTGAACTGTGCCTACAGTTGGTTGATTTGGTAGAAAATGCTTAGCTTCTGCTTGATTTTTTTCGAGAGGGGGAACTTTTGAAAAAGTTCCCCCTCGCAAGCTCTCCCCCACAAAACTTTTTAATTGCAATTTCAAACCTACCTTGAAAATTTGCAAAGCTGAAAATTCTTTTTTTCCACCAAACTTTTGCAAGTAAATCGCACGTTCCGTGCTTATTTCTTGCAAAAGTTTTAGTGTTATTTGGTATGAATATTCTTTGCAACAGATAGTTATTATATTTTTCAGCATAAACTATCTAGACAAAGCTTGTTTACGCTCTTTCCAGTCCGGCATTTTAGCCGTTAAAAAATCATAAAAATCTTTATTGTGATGTATAATTTTTAAATGAGCCAATTCATGTAAAATTACATATTGAATGGATTTTAGATCTTTCTTCAATAAATGTTCATTAATGGTAATTTTATTTTTAGAGGGAATGCAACTGCCCCACAAGGTTTTCATTTTTCTGGTGTGTAAGTTTGGTTTAATAATCTTAGACTCAACAAAAAATCTATCAAATAAAATATCAAGCTCCCTCTGGAATATTTCCTTTGCAGAGTTTTTCCAAAATTTATTAAATAAATTATCCATACGCAAGCGATCATTGGGGCTTTTTATATATATATTTAGCTCCGTTTCACGCAGTTCAAAGTAGGTTTTTAGGGCCGGGATAAAATTGACTTTTAAAGTCTTACCAAGAAAGTGAATATGATTTGTAACACTTATGGAGGGCATTTCAAAATTATTGCAACAAGTTTCAAACATATTTAATTGTTTGATTATCCATGATTTTTTGGCAATCAAATGATTTTTTATCCATTCATTACCAATCCTAAGGGGCACTGAAATTCTAACCCTCCTATTGGGGCACACCTTAAGATTTATATTTTTAATATTCTTATGGTAAATTTCAACTTCAATAATACCCAGTTCTGAGTTTAAATCTAAATTATATTTGTTCATGCTAAACTTATTGTTAAAGGGTGTATTATTGTATTATTTCTTATGAAACTTCTGCACAATGAATTGTGTAGGTTTTCATAGAATAATAAACACTATGTCACCAAAACTAAGGCATAAAACAAAACATAAATCGCAAAGACTAGGAAGCAAGAGAAAAATCGTTTAGTCAAGCTAGCGCCAGAATAAGATTTTTCCCTTGCATATAAATTAAAATATATACTGCTAAAACAGTTATTTGCCTTCTTCACTTTTGGAAACGAGAAGAGCACCTGTTGCATCACCAAGAACGTTAATGGTGGTTCTTGCCATGTCAATTACCCTGTCAACTCCGGCAATTAAAGCTACAGCTTCAAGTGGAATTCCAACTTGAGTAAATACCATGGTAATCATAACCAAGGCTGCTGAGGGAACTCCCATGGTTCCGACAGAAGCTAGAGTTGCCAAAAGCACAACTGTTAGTTGCTTCTCGATGGGCATGGGAATACCATAAATTTGGGCAGCAAAAATAGCGGCTACACCCATATAAATGGCAGAACCGTCCATATTAATGGTATTTCCAAGAGGAATAGAAAAACTATATACAGGCTTTTGAGCACCCAATTTTTCAACACTGCGCATATTTGCTGACAATGCCGCAGCACTAGAACAAGTTGTAAACGCAATTAACAAGGGGCTACTACATTCTTTAAAGAATGATTTTAAAGAAGTTTTTGACATTTTAATGCAAGGAATATAAACAAGCAAGATTTGCACAATAGCTGCTAAATAAACCACAACAATCAATTTAATCAATGGGATTAGCACTTCTGCGCCGTGCATACTTACAGTATAAGCAATCAGTCCAAATACTCCGATAGG
Organism: uncultured Mailhella sp.; assembly: GCA_964369905.1. GTDB lineage: Bacteria > Desulfobacterota > Desulfovibrionia > Desulfovibrionales > Desulfovibrionaceae > Taurinivorans. The sequence continues at coordinate 11,157 of CAYJHF010000073.1, forward strand.
TGCATAATACATTACCACTGAAGTCATCTTAATCATTGTTTCTGCAAATATTTCAAAGAAATTAATTACAGGTCTAGCACTATCGCCTTGCATACTAAGCATAAAACCTAGCAAAATTGCAAAGAAAATCAATTGCAACATATTGCCTGCGCTCAATGCTTCGACGGGGTTCATGGGAATAATATTGACTAAAACCTGCATAAGGCTTGGAGGTGTAATATCTCGAACCTGTAGGCCTTCCATGCTAAGATTGAGTCCAAGACCAGGATCAATTATGTTAGCAAAAACAAGGCCAACAATAATAGCTATGGCTGTAGTTCCCAGATAATAAATCATTGTTTTTATGGCTATTCTACCAAGCTTGGTTACATCTCCAACACTTGCCGCTCCGGCCACTAAAGTTGTAAAGACCAAGGGAACAACAAGCATACGCATTAATTTTATAAAAAGATCACCAAGAACTTTCATAAAACTTGCGTCCATACCACTTGAAGAGATAATCAAACCTGCAATCAAACCTAAAATCAAACCAATACCCATTTGAGTGGAAAGACTAAATTTTCTCATAAGCAAATCCTTTTCTAAGTTAGTTCACGCTGAAAAACACAATTTTTGTGTTTTTCAGAAAGGCACACT
>CAYJHF010000074.1:0-11644 GCA_964369905.1 uncultured Mailhella sp.
AACTATTTAGTCAAGCGATTGATTTTTCGGAGTAATAAGGAGAAGCCAGCCAGATTTAATTCAGGAACTTTTTTAATAATTAATGTTTCATTTTTTGTTTCGATAAGTGTGGCTTGCACCGGTTCACTGTAGCTAAATCTTTCTTTGAAGGTTACAAGTTCAATATTTTTATAATATATAGCCAGTGGTTTTTTAAATTTTTCCCTATAATAAAAGCAATCATTGGAGAATAATATTCCGCTATCTGCTAAACCAAAAAAAGATCTGTCTACCACACAAAAAACATTTTTTTCTAAAATTTCTGTATTTGCAATATTGCGTATGGAGTTTTTCAATTTTTTAAGCGGAATATTAGGAGCCATAAAGCTATTTTTAATAAATACATTGCTAAAATTTTCTTGAATAAGTTTTAGCACGGGGTGTATTCTTTCCGGTAGCTGAGCTTTTGGTAGTTCTTCAACTCCACTAAGTTTTATCCTTTGAGCTTGCCCTGGTAAAATATCTTTTGCACCTTCTTGTAAAAGTTTTTCATTATTGTGTGGTTTTAGTTTATATAATAAATTATCATTATTTGAATTTGGAATTTCCAGTAGTTCAAAATCCTCTTTGTCTTTATCTACTGCCACAGCGTTCTGTTTTATTGTAGCTAATCTTTGTCCTTCGTAAGTGGCTAGTATTTCAGATTTATCCAGCTGGTTTTCATTATTTTTTAACAATTTATTTTTAGGGTTATTTGCTTCTTCAAGTTCATTTTGGTTAATAATGCCTTGGTCTGACAACTTAACTCCTCTTGGTTGAGTGGTTTGTATGGCAAGGAAAAAGCTTGGAACTTCGGAGCGGGTTGGAGCTCTGCCATGTTCATAATAAAATTTTAGAATATTAATAATGGGTTCATTTTGGAGCTGAATAGCGTAATCTAAGGCTGACTTACCGTCTTTATCCAAAATTTTTGCATTAACTCCTCGATTGAGCAGAAAATTTACAGCTGAAGCATTGCGGTTAAGCACAGCATGAATGAGGCAGTTTTGTTTGTTTGAGTCCTGCTCATTAATTGAAGCGCCACGTTTTAGAAGAATGTGTATTGCATCAAGATTACCATTTTCTGCGGCATATATGAGAGCTGTTTTTCCCATATTGCCTTTGGTATTGGGGTCACAGCCACTATTCAAAAGAATTTCCATTACAGAAATATAGGCTTTTTGGGCAGCCCTCATCAATGCTGTTCCCATGTGGTCAACAGCATTAAGCTTTGCTTTATGATCTGCTAAGAGTTTAATTGCTCTTAAGCTTTCTCCCCGAACAGCATAAATAAGAGGAGTTCTCCCATTACGATCTGTGGAGTTAATATCTACTCCACTGGCTATTAGGGCTTGCATGGATTCTGTATCATTGGCAAGAGCTGCATAATGTAGTGGGCTAGCTGGCTTTTTTTCATCTTTGTAAACTTGAACATCTAACTCTATTGCCTTATGTTCAACTAAGGCTTTTGTAATGGCTGAACCACCTCGAAGTGAAGCGTACATCAAGGCATTTTTATTTGATTTGTCAACAATTTTCGGATTTGCACCGGCTTGAATAAGGCTGTGTATAATATTTACGGAACGTTGTGTGGAAGCCTGAATAAGTGGAGTTCTACCCACATTATTTTGCCAATTAGAGTTTGCACCTTTTTCAAGCAAAAACTTGACTGCTTTTTTTTGAGAAAAATTAATGGCATGAAAGAGAGCTGTTGCACCTTTATCGTCTGTTGCATCTATTTTTGCCCCATGGGATAGTAAAAGCTCAAGGCAAGGAATATTTCCTTTGGAGGCGCACTGCATTAGGCCTGTTACACCATTTGGTGTTTTGGCTTCCACATCTGCTCCGCCATTGATTAAAATCTTTATTATTTCTAAATTATTATAGTGTAGAGCCAACATTAAGGGAGTTCTGCCGCTTTCATCTTCAATAATATTGCAATCAATACCGCTTTGGATTAGGGCATTTACTGTGTCAAAGTCTTCACTCATAATGGCAAAGAGCAAGGCATTTTTTGCATTGGCTTCTGCATTAATATCTGCACCATAGCTTGATAAAATAGCAATTGTTTGATAAAATTTTCCACTAATGGCGTGCATAAGGGCGGTTTTGCCCTCATTGTCTTTAGCTTGTATATTTACATTTTTGCCCAGTAAAGCCCTAACAATATCATTATATCCTCTAGAGGCTGAAATAATTAAAGCATTTTCACCATCTTTGTTTTGTGCCTCAAGATCTGTTTTTGTTTGAATTAGTATATTTACAGCGGCAAAATTGTGTTTTTCACAAGAGTTTAATAGTGGAGTATATTCGTTTATGTCTTTATGGTTTATTGCACAGCCTTTGATAATTAAAAGTTTAACTGTTTCAACATGGCCAAATTCACAGGCTTTGAATATTGCTGTCTGAAAATTATTGTCCACCTCATCAATTTTAGCCCCTTGCTCTAATAAATATCTTGCTATTTCTGTTTGTCCGTGAGTGGCTGCATAAATAAGGGGAGTGAAACCATTATTATCTTTAGCATTTACATCATCACCAAGGTTAACCAAGGTTTTTACCGAGATTGAGTGTCCATATATAACTGCGAACATAAGGGCTGTTCTGCCATTATTATCCCTAGCATTAATATTTGCACCGCTTCTGATTAAATGTGCCAATGCCTTAATATTGCCCTTAGATGCAGCCTGCATACTAGCTGTCATTTGTTCAGAGTCTTTGGCTTCAAGGTTTGCACCGACTTTAATCAGCAAGTCAATATTATTTAGATTTCCATGAAGGCTAGCGTGCATTAAAGGGGTTTTATTACCTGCATCTTTTGCTTCAATGTCTGCCCCTTGGGCAATTAAGAATTGTAAAATGCTTGCATCATCATTTTCGGTTGCAAGGCTAAGAGCACTTTTACCGTCAACGTCGCTAAGTTCAAGTTTTATTCCGGCTTTAACTAAGATTTCTATTACATTTTTGTGTTTGTGAATAATTGCTTGCATTAAAGCATTGTTATTATCATTGCCTTTTGCTTCAATATTTGCACCGGCAGATAAAAGTTTTTCAACAATTTTGGCGTGCCCTCTTTGGGCAGCAAGAATTAATGGGGTTTTATTTTCAATATCTCTAAACTCTATATTGGCATTTTTCTCAAGTAATAATTCTAGCACATCTTCTTTATTGCTGATTGCAGCCAAGCTTAGCGCAGTTAAACCATTGTTAAACACATGGTTTACATCTGCACCTTCTTCTATTACTTGTAAAAGGCCTGCATTATCAAAATTTAGTAAGGCATTTGTAAATCTATTTTCTAAACTACTCATGTAAAATACCTATAAACCCTTTTAGTCTAGAGCAAGCTTTATTAGTATATTTTATCCAAGTGAAAATTTTCTATTTTCTTGCAATAAAGTTTTAAACTCTTCTTCTCCAATTGCCTCACTAAAGTAAGATCCTTGTGCCAAATCACATTTTATTTTTTCCAATTTCTGCGCTTGGCTGGCATCTTCAATTTCTCCGGCAATAATTTTCATTTTTAGCTCTTTGGATAATTGTATTACCTTGTTTAATATCAACAAACCACGTTGTGTTTCGCCATAAGCTTCATAAAATGTGTGATCAAATTTAATAGCATTAACTTCAATAGTGCTAAGTCTGGTTAGTGAAAAACTTCCTGCGCCAAAATTATCCATAATTACGCTAAAGCCAATTTTGTGTAGAATTTTTATAATGGTTGGCAAGGAGTCTTCAAGATTTCCAATGGCAGATTCACTAATTTCAATTTCAAAATTAGAAGGATGGATTTTATATTTTTTTAAAATTCCAACCATTTGCTTTATTATATTAGGGTTTGATAAACTACTTGGGGAAATATTTAAGGCTATTTTTGGAATTTTATCATTAAAACTTCTTTGTAGCATAATACAAATTTTTTCAAAAGCATACATATCAAGCTGGGTTATAAATCCATTTTGTGCCATAATTGGAATAAAATCCTTGGGGTATATTATATCACCAACAGGTGTAATCCAATGCACCATGGCTTCAGCACCAACAATTTTTAAGCTTTCAACACTGATCTTTGGTTGAAAAAATATTTGGAATTCATTATTTGTTATTGCGTGTTCCATGCGATAAATTATGTCAAGTTTAATATCATTTTTAGCACGCATTTCATCAGTATATTTTTGAAATGAGGTATTATGTATTTTTTTAGCAATGTGGTGAGCAGTGTTTGCATTGTCCAAAAGAATATTGGCTTTATCAGCTTTTTGCTCATTATAACTATAGCCTACCGACATTTTAATGGAATACCTCTCACCTACAATAGTTTTTATTTGAGGTATGACAAAAGCATTAATTACATCTTGAATTTTTCTACCTTCACTTATCTTTTTGAAAAGAATGAATTGGTCTGCATAGCGTCTGGTCATTAAAACCTCAACACCTTTATAAGCATCAACTAAAGCGTTGGACATAGCCTTTATAACTTCTGTGCCTTTAGTTGTTCCATAATAATTATTAATCATTCTAAAATAATCAATATCAAGCAAAATCATTTCATATTCATTTTGCTTGGCCTTGGTCAAACTTAAGTTAACATCTTTGGTAAATTTGGACATGGAGGAAAAAAGAGTAATATCATCTCTGCCAAGCAAATCAATGGCCGAGCGTTGTCGTATAATAATAATCAATCCGGAAACTGTTACAACAAAACCAATAAGTATGGCAATAATAAGGTATAGATATTCATTTATTAGATACTCAAGACCAAACTCGGGATAATAATTAGCCATTTCATTGGCAATAATATCACCCATTTTTTCAAATGGAACTTTATTTATAATCACATTAAAAACTTCACGATAGTTATCAGACAGTTTTTTAGAAATTAGAAATTCCATATCTAGGTTTAGCCCTAGGGAAAATTGATGCCTTCCTTCCTTTATTGACGCTGCAACTGTATTACCTCCAAACTCTGTTACAATGATTGCATCTACTTCTTTATTTTTAAAAGCATCAAACATTTCAGAAGCATTGTTATAATACGTGAAGGTAGCACTTGGATTACGCAAGAAAAAATCATTATATTTAAAGGTTAAATACTCTAACATTCCAATCTTTGCATTTTTTGGTAAATCGTAATCCCAAGCATGGTCATCAAATTTATGAATTAAATTTTCTTGCAAAACCAATGTCATATCCATGCTATAGTAAGAATCAGTGTTATCAAAGTAAGTTGAAAGATAATTCCTATCTCCAAGTAGTGATATAAGTATGTCATATTCCTCGATTGAGTCCCATTTTTCATCTATGTGATATGGAAAATATTCAACACTAAACTCATAACGATTTGCAAGATAATTTAGAAATTCAATATTAATACCGGTTGGCTCACCCATAGTATTTGTATCTTGATAAGGAGCATGGTCTGAAATATAACCAACTTTGAATATTTGCCCTCGCAAAAATGCTGCTTCTATCTTGGTTAGCTCCCTATTTCTGTATTGATTTCCAAATGGTTGGTATTTTCGCACTAGATCATAATGTAAAGAACCATTTTCAACAAATAGCTTATAAATTTCTTGGTCTAAATACTCTATGAGTTTTTCATTTCCTATTCTGGTAAAAAAATAGCCACTTTCTAGACTAAGATTTAAAACTGAACTTAAGTCCTTAAATGATGCTATTGGAGATGGAGTTATATAATAATCAGCTTCCAAATCAATAAAGTTTTCAAGCTCTCCAAAAATAAGATTAACTGAAATTCCATTTTCTTTTAAATAAGTTTCAAATATTTTATTACCGGGGTTTGAAGCATAGGTTGCTACTGTTTTCCCGTTTATGGCACTGGGGTCATCATAATAATAAGTTTTGCCATCTTCCTTTACTGAAAGAGAATACTGATAATTTGAAACGGCAACTTGCCCAAAATGAGCTTGTTTGATTCTTTCTTTTGTTCTGCCATATATTCCGGAAATATCCACAATGCCATTTTGTACTGCTTCTGTAAGAGAACCTTCTATTTCTACAAATTTAAATTTAACTTTAGCACTATGTTCCAACTTTTTTAATAAATCATAGCCATAACCTTTGGCATTATAGGACCCATAATCTGACATAAGCATTGTATTATTATGATAGCCAACAGTGATAACAGGCCTATTATCCTTTATGTCTTCTATAAGGAAAATGTCATTAAAGGAAGTTTTTTCAGCAGTATAGTATGGGTTTGCTGCATTTAATAGCTGGAGATTTGTATTATCTTTTGTTCCTGAGGGAGTAAAGGCTTGTCCATCAGATTTCATAAACACGAAAAAACAAAAACTGAAAAGTAGTAAAATAATACGATGATATTTCATAAAAAAATTCCAATATATTTTACAGAAACCAAATGGAAGATATTTAGAATTTGGAAGATGAGAAAATTTAGTTTACATAGTATTGATGATTGCCAACTTCTATTTATAGAGTTATTATTCACTTACTTAAAAGTGAAAAAATCCATAACTCAAAATATCAAATATTATAAAATTGTCAACTCAAGCAATTAAAAAAAATCATCAATTGCTTTTAATACTTCTTCATAGCTTTTTGAACCAATTAAAGCAAGTCGTAACTGTTTTGCATTTTCCATATTCTTTACATAGCGTGGCACAATGGTACGCATTTGTAAAAGGGCAGTGTGACTGTGGTATTGCATGGCGTAGTCCAAGTGATGAAGAATTAATTCCTTTAAATTTTTAATATGTTCACTTGGATTTTTGAAAAAAACATCTTGCAAATTAGATACACTTTCAGCGGTTAAATTGTTTTCAAGGCAGTATTGCCACAATTTTTTGTGTTCTTGAAAAATAAAGGGATTTGCCATAGCGCCTCTGGCATACATAACTGTGTCCACTGCTGTTTCTAAAATAACATTTACTCCGTCTTTAGCCTCAAAAAGATCTCCGCTGGCAATAATGGGAATTTTAACAGCCTGTTTTAGTTTTGCCAAGGCCTGATAATTTGGCTTTCCGCCAAAGGCTTGTTTGGCATAGCGAGGGTGCAGGGTAATCCAATCTGCCCCAAGTTTTTCCAGCTCCTTGGCCACGTCCAAATAAACATCATTACCCATTTCATAGCCAAGGCGAATTTTAAAGCCAATTTTACCTGCTTGCTTGCTAAACTGTTCTTTACTTGGAAAATGCACTTGCTTAATTACACTCTCGGCAACTTTTAGAAAGTTTGGAATATCCCTAAACATGGCAGCACCGGCTCCGGTTTTAAGCACTTTGTGCACCGAACAGCCAACATTTACATCAAAATATTTAAAACCTTGCTTTTGTAAAATGGCAATACCTTGTTGCATAAAATCGTGTTCAGCACCAAAAATCTGTGCCACAAGCGGATTATCACTTTCAGAGGAAATAAGTAAGTCATAGGTATTTCTTCCTCCATAAACCAAACCCTTGGCGCTAATCATTTCAGTGCAAGCCACACTTGCCCCTTGTTCTCGACAAATTAATCTAAAGGCTAAATTAGACCAACCCGCCAAGGGAGCAAGCCAAGGTTTGTGAGGTAAAAAACTAATTTCGTCAGGCATATAATCTCCAACATTAAAAAAAGACAATGTAATAACAAATAGTTATAATAAGTAGGCTAATAGTTCTGGAGGCTTGGTTAGCCATTAGCAAATTTATGGCAAAGCCGGCTCTAAAATATCCTAAATAAGCCGGTAGTTGATGGCGAAGAGCTCTAAATGGGCTTGAAAATATATTACCAATCAAGAGAGCTAAAACCACATCTTGTCCAGAAATAACATTTTGAGAATAAAGGGCTGCAGCAGCCACAAATGCAGCTTGCATTTGAGTGGACATATAGAGTAAAACTATACTAAGGCTCTTAGTGTTTATGTTAAAAATACCTAAATTTTCAGCTAAATATTTTTCTGCCATATTAAAATAACCAAAATATTGTAAATAATAAATAGCACAATAAATGGGAATGGAAATCAGTAAAATTCTTAAAATTCTTCTACGAAACTTCACAAATGTTTTACTGAAAATATTTTGCCTTTTACTTTCATCGTTTAGAACTTGACTTTTCTCTTCAAGCATAAAATTGTTTTTAGGCAGTAAAATCCTACCTAAAAAAATAATAACTATGGATCTAAGTAGAGTAGCTAAAAAATTACAAAACACATAGATTAATGCAGGGTAGCCAATTAACGGAAAAGACATAAAAAATAAAGTGGGAATGTGGATTACTGTTGAAGGTAATGTATTAAATAAATTGGCCAGAATAACTTCCTTAGAGCTTATTTTTTTTGACTCTAAATTTTCTCCAAGTAAAGCATTGGCAGAAGCAGGGGAGGCAATGGCCAAAGCAAAGGACGCTGAAGATATTTGCCCAAGGTTTGCTAAACTAACCAAGGGTTTTGCTAATTTACCAAGAATTTTGGTTAGTTGTAAAGCCTCAATTAATGAGGCAAAAAAAAGTCCAAAGGCTAGACCAAAGAAAAGTTGTAGTAAGGGAGCTAGGGGAGGTAAGTATTGGGAAATTTCTGTAAAAAATGTTAACATCAATTTTTTTTATCTTATTTTCCCAAAATAATAAATAGTAAAAAACTTAAAAAAATTATTTTTAGCAATTTCACTTCAAAAAGCATTTAAAATTTGTTATAGCTCAATTAGATAATTTATTTTATAGTAATTTCATCTGTAATTACGATAAAATAAATTTAAAAAATTGTTTAATTTTTTGTAAAACTATAATTGAAAAGAGGCCAATATGTCTTTTAGAGAATTACCCAAAGCCTATGAACCCAAAGATGTTGAGACCTATTGGCGCAACCTTTGGTTTGAAAACAAAACCTTTACAGCCGACGTAGATAAAGATGCACCACCTTATGCCATTGTAATACCTCCACCAAATGTTACAGGAGCTTTGCACATTGGCCATGGCCTTAATATGACTTTACAAGACGTGCTTTGCCGTCATGCCAGACAGCTTGGAAAAAATGTTTTATGGGTTCCGGGCATGGATCATGCCGGTATTTCCACCCAAAATGTGGTTGAAAAAGAACTGCTAAAAGAGGGTAAAACCCGCCATGATTTGGGACGTGAGCAGTTCTTAGAAAGGGTTTGGGAGTGGAAAGAAGAATATGGCGGAAGAATTTTAGAGCAAATTCGTTTTCTTGGGGCTTCGGTGGACTGGAGTCGTGAACGCTTTACCATGGACGAAAACTTAGCTACGGCAGTGCGTAAAGTCTTTGTTGAACTTTATAATGAAGGCTTAATTTATAAAGGCAAATATATTGTAAATTGGTGTACTAGATGTCATACAGCCTTGGCAGATGATGAAGTTGAACACAATCCTCAAAAAGGTTTTTTATGGAATGTACGCTATATGCTTGAAGATGGCAGCTCTTCCATAGTGATTGCCACCAGTCGCCCTGAAACCATCTTGGGTGACTCTGCCGTTTGCGTACACCCAGAAGATGAACGCTATCAACATCTTATAGGTAAAAATATTATTGTTCCTGTGATTAATCGAGTAGTTCCTATTATCGCAGACAAATATGTGGATAGGGAGTTTGGAACAGGTGCATTAAAAGTTACTCCTTGCCATGATCCCAATGATTGGCTTTTGGGAAAAAACCATGATTTAGAATTTATTCAAGTTATTGATGATTTGGGTAATATGACAGAGGAGGCAGGGATTAATTACCAAGGGCTTAGCCGTGAAAAATGCAGAGAAAAAATTGTTAGTGATCTTGAAAACCTTGGTTTATTGGTTAAGGTTGATGAAATAGATCACAGTGTTGGAGTTTGCTATCGCTGTAGAGAAGTTATAGAGCCTTATGTTTCTGTGCAATGGTTTGTGGCTACCACAAAATTAGCGCCCAAAGCCAGAGCCGCTGTTCCCGATGAAATTGGAATGTTGCCAAAAACTTGGATTAATACCTACTATAATTGGCTTGATAATATTAGGGATTGGTGCATTAGTCGCCAAATTTGGTGGGGGCATCGTATTCCGGCTTGGACTTGTGCTAATTGTCAAGAGCTAATTGTCAGTGAAAATAGCCCCACAGTTTGCCCTAAATGTCAAGGAGCAAAGCTTGAACAAGATCCGGACGTGCTTGACACTTGGTTCTCATCTGCTCTTTGGCCATTTTCCACCATGGGCTGGCCTGAAAATACCAAGGATTTACAAACTTATTACCCAGGAAGTGTGTTGGTTACAGCCTTTGATATTTTATTTTTCTGGGTGGCTCGCATGATTATGATGGGGCAACACTTTATGGGTGAAGTTCCATTTAAGGAAGTATATTTACACGCTTTAGTGCGTGATAAAGATGGACGAAAAATGTCAAAATCCCTCGGTAATGGCATTGATCCCATCGATATGATAGAAAAATACGGAGCTGACACATTGCGCTTTACACTCACAGCCCTAGCAGCCATGGGGCGTGATATACGCTTGTCGGAAGAGCGTATTGAAGGTTATAGGCATTTTATTAATAAGCTTTGGAATGTGGCACGTTTTGCTCTAATGAATCTTGGCAATGAAAAACCAAAGGCCATGAACTTTGAAGACATAAAAGGACTGCATCATCAATGGATTTTGCATGAACTTGAACTCTTAAAGCTTGAAGTTTTAAGCACCATGTCCCAATATAGGTTTAATGAGTTAGCCCAAAGCCTATATAAATTCCTTTGGCATGAGTTTTGTGACTGGTATTTGGAATTGGTTAAAAATGATTTTAAGGCTGAACAAAATCAGCGTGATGAAGCCTGTTTTGTACTATATACAGTTTTATCAGAAACATTAATTTTACTGCACCCTACTATACCCTTTATCACTTGTGAAATTTGGCAAGCCTTGCCTGGTAATGAGGGAACAGATTTAAGCTTGGAGCAATTTCCGGCAAAACGCCAACAATGTATTAATGAAAAAAATGCCAAACAAATGGAATTTATTCAAGAATGTATTGGCAGTGTGCGAACCATTAAGGCAGAGCTAAATATTCCTCCGGCAACCAAGGTTTCAGCCATTTTCAAACCTGCAAATGCTGAGCAGGCCAAGCTTTTGGAAAATGCCAAACCATGGCTTAACTTCTTGGCTCGCCTTGAAAATATAAGCATTGATCAAAATGCCAAAGCTCCCAAGGCTTCAGCCAGTCAAGTAATTCAAGGCACAGAACTGGCGGTTATTTTAGAAGGAGTTGTGGATTTTAATGCTGAACTGGCTAGACTTGACAAAGAACTTGCCAAAATCGATAAGGATTTAACCTCAATTAGAGCAAAACTTGAAAATGAAAACTTTGTGGCTAAAGCTCCAAAAGAAGTAGTTGAGCAAGAAAAAACAAGGGCAGTAGAACTAAAGGACAAGCAAGTAAAAATGCTCTCTTTGCAAAACAGATTTAGAGAGGCCTTAGGTTAATACAAAGCGTTAAGTAAATTTAATTGTTTTTTTAATATAATTTGGCTTAGAGCAATTTCAAGCCTTTATGAAATTGCTCTAAGCACACATCATTCTAATTCGCGTGTTCTACCTAATTAGTCCACGCTGAAAAACACAATTTTTGTGTTTTTCAGTAAAGGCACACTGGCTTCGAGTTCCACTGCGTGGACGCCTGAAGTGAATTCAGGCT
>CAYJHF010000075.1:0-10956 GCA_964369905.1 uncultured Mailhella sp.
CGGCACATTTGTCCGCCACGACCGGGGTGGAGCTCAATATTATGTAGATTTGTACCTACAGGAATACGAGCCATTTGAAGAGCATTACCTGGCTTAATGTCTGCACCTTCACCGGAAATCACTTGATCGCCTTGGTGTAGGCCAACAGGAGCCAATATGTAACGCTTCTCACCGTCAGCATAGTGCAAAAGTGCTATTCTAGCTGTGCGGTTTGGATCGTATTCAATATGGGCAACCTTTGCAGGAATACCCTTTTATGTCCACCACCACGGCGTCTGCTTGTGATGCGTCCATAATTGTTGCGACCGCTTTTCTTAGTCAAACCTTCAGTTAGTGACTTTTCAGGGGTAGTTCTGGTGATTTCTGCAAAATCAGAAACAGTCTGAAAGCGACGACCAGCCGAAGTAGGCTTTAACTTGCGAACTGCCATTTCTTATACTCCCTCAAAAAATTCTATTTTATCGCCTTGGGCAAGGGTTACATAGGCTTTGCGATAGCCTGAAATGCGTCCCTTTACTCGGCCTTGGCGCATTCTGCGACGAGGTTTAACTGTAACCACATTTACTTTTTCGACTTTAACCTTAAAAGCTTCTTCAACAGCTTTACCGATTTCAATCTTATTAGCCTTGGGGTCCACAAAAAATGCAACTTGATCTGCTTGTTCACGAAGCATAGTGGCTTTTTCTGTCACCACAGGGCGTAGAAGAATTTTGGTATAGTCCATATTCATTCCTAATCTCCCAATTTGGCTATTTAAGCCGTGCTTCTAAATGAGGCAAGCTATTTTCAAGTAAAACAACTTGCTTATGATTTAGCACTTCATAAACATTAACCTTATCAGGTGTTACAACAGTTATACCGGGAATGTTGCGAGCTGAAAGAAATATTTGCATATCTTTCACATCATCATCACCTGGGCAAACTATCAGAGCTTTAGACAAACCAAGTGCACTGGCAATTTTTACAAAATTCTTAGTTTTAGCTTCTTCCAACTCAATGGAATTTACAATGGTAATGCTGTTATCAGCAACCCTTGAAGATAAAGCCATTCTAAGAGCCAATGTGCGAACCTTTTTATTTACTTTAAAACTATAATCACGAGGCTGAGGGCCAAAAATTATTGCACCGCCACGCAAAATAGGAGAGCGATTACTTCCTTGGCGCGCACGGCCTGTTCCTTTTTGTTTAAAAGGTTTTCTACCACCACCTGATACATACGCACGAGTTTTAACTTGGTGAGTTCCTGCACGAAGAGAAGCTCTGTAAGCACGAACAACCAAGTTCAGAATTTCAGGTCTTACCTCAACTTCAAACAATTCAGGAGCTAAGGTTATTTCACCTGTTTCCTTTTTGTTTTGATCGTAAACTTTTAACGTAGCCATTATTATTCTCCTGCCTACTGCTTACGCACAAAAACAAGTCCATTTTTAGGGCCCGGAACTGATCCTTTGACTAGAATTACTCCGTCTTCAGGAAGAATGTCCACAATGGAAAGACCAAGTTGGGTTACTTTTTCAGCACCCCACTGTCCTGCCATTTTCTTGCCCTTAAATACATGGCCGGGGAAGGTATTATTACCAATGGAACCACCGCTGCGATGAACTTTTTCGTTACCATGTCCATCTTTAATCCCAGAAAAGTTCCAACGGCGCATTACACCTTGATAACCCTTACCAATACTTGTGCCAGTTACTTTTATTTTATCTCCGGTTGCAAATATCTCAACATTTAGTTCGTCACCCACATTGTGAGTTGGAGCTTCTTCTAAACGAAGCTCACGAACTTTGCGATAAAGAGCAGTTCCGGCTTTGGCAAAATGCCCGCGCATGCCTTTACTTACATGCTTTTCCTTAGCAACATCAAAAGCGATTTGTAGTGCATTATAACCGTCTTTTTCAACCGTTTTGACTTGTGTTACAGGACAAGGGCCAACCTTGATTACTGTCACACTGACGGAAGAACCGTCACCGGCAAAAATACGGGTCATGCCTAACTTGCGTCCTAATATTCCCATTTTCTCAGACATAACGCCCCTCACTAGAGCTTAATTTCAACGTCCACGCCTGCAGGCAAAGATAATTTGCCAAGCGCATCTACGGTTTGCTGGGTGGGGTCGAGTATATCCATAAGACGTTTGTGAACCCTCATTTCAAACTGCTCACGAGATTTTTTATCAACGTGAACTGAACGGTTAACTGTATACTTATGAATATTTGTGGGTAGTGGGATTGGTCCTGCTACCCCGGCACCTGTGTTACGAGCTGTATCGACTATTTCAGCCACAGCCTTATCCAAGATGCGATAATCGTAAGCTTTTAACTTAATACGAATACGATCACTGCCAACTGTCGTCATGCGAATCTCCATTTTTTGGCTATTCGCTCCGAAGGATTATCCCCCGGAGTATTCACTGCCTAAGCAGCCGGGCAAATTGCCCCTAAAAAGAAACTAAACCAAACTCAGGACGGCTCAATTTCTCATTCCTTATGCCTTGTTACTAAAATTGCATTAAAAACTGCAATCTAATAACAAATTTATCACTACAATTATTTGCAATACGCAAATTATTGTAATCCTAGGCTTCATATATTTTTTTTCGGAAGATTTTGACATAGTCTGACTTTCCCGAATAAACAAAAATATAGAAGCTCACGATCCGGGTATGCCAGCCTGTCTGAATACGAGTTTCCTCGTTTTAGATAGGTGGTCCCACAGGGATCACTCATGCACAAACCAAAGTTTGTTGATTACCTTACAGCTTGCGAAGCCAGCAAACTGGACTGGTGACAATACCGGCATGGTGTCGCCTGTAGATTGTCAAAGTTTTTGGTAAACCAAAAACGCATAAGAATAAGCTCAACTTATTCTTAGAGAAATTTGCAAAATTATTTTTGCAAGCTCCTCTTTATTATGATGCAGAGTTTTGACTGATAAATTTTATCACCCTTGCCCCTTTTTCTAGGAACAACAACCCTTTCCCGCCGTGCGGGACACTTCAAATAAAAGTGGAAAGAAATATTTACCCTTAGTCTGATGTTACGTCAAGCTTTTTTTTAACTTTTTTTAATTTTTTATTAAATTTTTTAAATACATACTGCTTTTTCTGAAACTTCTATTTTTACAACTCAGTTTCTCGCATTTGTTCCATAATGTTTTTACATTCGGGGCAAGCTAAAAATAGTAGTTCGGCTTGGAATAAATTATCCTGAGTACCAAAGAGGTAGACTATATCATCTGCCATCAAGGTGGTTTGAGCAGTGATTTCGGTTATATTTTCACCTTGCCTGCGAATGCCAACCACTGTGACATGATGTACTCTTAAATCACCATCTTTTAGAGCTTGTCCTTCCAGTTTCGAGCCTGTTTCAATCAAATATGAAGCAAATTGCAAGTTTGGTAATTGCTCCACCAAGCTTTGAGAATTACTAAGATTTACATTGCGTGTAATATGGTAATTATCTTGTCTGATCTTGGAAATATGCACATCGATTTGTTGTTTTGGAACTAAATAGTGGTTTAAAATTCTGGCAAAAACCTCAATGGAGGTTTCAAATTCTTCCGGAATTACTTCATTAGCACCTGCTTCAAGCAAACTTTGTACCTCGGTTACAAATCTGGCGCGTACAATAATATGTAAATTGGGATTTAGTTTTTTAGCATTGCCAATTACAGCTCTTGCACCAATGGGATCTGTAACCATGATGGCTAAGACCTTGGCAGTTTTTACACTGAGATGTTCTAACACCAAGGGATAACTGGCATCACCGTGCAAGATAGGTTCTGTTTCACGAAATTTGCTCACTGTATCAGGATTCATTTCAGAAATAATGTAGGGTATTTTAGACTCTTTGGCCACATGGGCTAAGTTTTTTCCGCCAATTCCAAAGCCTATAATAATAATATGATCTTTAATACTTGTCGCTTCTTCTCCAACTTCGTCTTGTTCCGGCTTCGAGTTAGAGCCGAGAAGTTTTAGCATAGCATTGGCACAATTAGGGGCATAATTCATAAAAAGTGGGGTTAGTCCCATGGTTAATATGCTAGAAGCCAAGAAAGTTTGATATTCAATTTGGCTAATCAATTCTAAGCCAATGGCCGAACGAGCCAACACAAAGGAAAACTCACCGACTTGAGCTAGGCTTAGGGCTGTTATGATGGCAGTGCGCATGGAAAGACCGGAGAAAAGCACCACCGGAATAATTATTAGTATTTTTATTATAATAATTACACTGCCTATGCTAAGTATGCTGAAAATGTTATTAAAAAAGAAATTAATATCAAGTAGCATTCCTACAGAAATAAAGAAAATACTGGTGAAAACTTCTTTAAATGGTAAAACATTTTCCATTACGCTTAAACTATACTCCGATTCAGCTAAAAGCAAACCGGCTATAAAAGCCCCAAGGGATAAAGAAAGTCCCACAGAGGCTGTTAAAAGAGCAATGGCAAGGCATAAACCAAGGGTTGTCATCAGCATAAGTTCACGACTTTTTGTCCTTACCACACTGAGCATAAGTCTTGGTAAAACAAAATAGCCAAAAAGCCATATACCAATAATTAATCCCAAGTCAGTTGTTAAAGCAAATAAAGTGCCTGAAATTGTCATTTCCAAATTGCCAACGAGCAAGGGGAAAAGGAGCATCATGGGCACAATAATTAAGTCTTGAAAGATTAGAATACTAAGGCTGGCTCGCCCTTGGGGTGATTCAGTTTGCGCTTTTTGTTGGAATAAGCTTAAGACGATGGCCGTAGACGACAGAGCAATTAAACAGCCAAAAACTAGGGCCTTGGAAAAACCTACAAAGTAAATACAAATACAAGAAATTATAAGAACAGTCAGAAAGACTTGCCCACCACCACCAATGATGAGGGACTTTTTCATTCTAATCAATTCTTTGGCTGACAGCTCCATACCAATGGTAAATAAAAGCAAGGCCACGCCAACTTCAGCCATAATATCAACTGCTTCATGATTAGCCACAATCCCAAGAGCTGATGGACCACAAAGTAAACCGGTTAGCAACAGTCCGATTATGGTTGGGATTTTCAGCTTATAGCAAACAAGCACAACCACCGAAGACAGTATAAACATACTGACTATTTCTTGTAAAAAATGTAGTTCCATACAACCTCACCAAGTACGCCATTGCGAGTTGCACGATTTTTATTTTTTGAGTTCTTGTTTTAACAACAAGATTGCCACGTCAGCCTAACGGGCTTCCTCGCAATAACGGCTTTATGGTTTTTTGATGGTTAAAAGCTCTACACAGTTCATTATGCAGAGCTTTTATTTTAGTTCTGCCATTGGAGCAATCCCCATTTTGACAAAACAAAAGTTCTACTTCAAGCACGAACAATCATAATCAGTACGTCATTGCAATGACTGTTTGTTAACTATAAAGTTGCGGCTTCTTCTACAAACTCAAAGCATTCAATTACATCACCGATTTTAATATCATTGAAGTTTTCAATGCCAACACCACATTCAAAGCCCTTGGTTACTTCTTTTACATCGTCTTTTATGCGACGCAGTGATGATAATTTACCGGTGAAAACAACAACACCTTCTCTAAGAAGTCTAATACCGGAGTTACGCAGAAGTTTTCCGTCATTGACCATACAACCTGCAACAAGACCAATCTTAGGCACGCTAAAGGTTTGTCTAACCTCAGCTTGTCCGAGGTAAACTTCACGACTAACAGGGGCAAGCATACCAGCCATGGCGGCTTTTATTTCTTCCACCAGTTTATAAATTATATCATAAAATCTAATGTCCACCATTTCCTTTTCAGCAACTTCTTTTACTTTGGCAGTTGGGCGAACATTGAAGCCAATAATAATGGCGTGTGAAGCGGCAGCCAACATAATATCTGTTTCTGTAATAGCTCCTGCTCCGCTGTGTATAACTGAAATACGCACCTTTTCCGTGCTGAGTTTGTGCAGAGCATCGGTGATGGCTTCCAATGAACCTTGCACATCGGCTTTGAGAACAAGGTTTAACACCTTTGCTTCTGCATCGCTTGGCGTGCTGGCTAAGAAGGTTTCAAGAGTTACACGAGATTGTTTAGCCAACTCTTTTTCCCTAAGTTTGATGGAGCGAGATTCGGCAATACGGCGAGCTGATTTTTCATCAGCCAAGCAGATAAATTCTTCACCTGCTTCTGGCACACCGTCAAAACCTTGAATTTCAACAGGTATTGAGGGGCCTGCCTCTTTGATTTTTTTACCTTGATCATTAAAAAATGCCCTTACCTTTCCGGCAAAAACTCCACATATAAATGTGTCACCTTGGCGCAAAGTTCCCTCTTGAATAAGCACGGTGGCCACAGGCCCACGTCCTTTATCAAGCTTAGCTTCCCCAACTCGTCCCCTGGCTGCTTTATCAGGATTGGCAGTTAGCTCTAAAACTTCGGCTTGTAGGGCAATGAGTTCTAATAAGTCGTCAAGTCCTTGGCCTGTTTTGGCAGAAACTTTACCGGCAATAACTTCTCCGCCCCAGTCTTCAACCAAAAGTCCTTGTTCGGAAAGTTCACGGTAAACTCTATCAAGATTTGCAGTTTCCTTATCAATCTTATTGACTGCCACCAAGATTGGTACGCCGGCAGCCTTGGAGTGGTTAATGGCCTCACGGGTTTGTTCCATAACACCATCATCAGCAGCCACCACAAGAACAACCAAGTCAGTAACCTGTGCTCCCCTGGCTCTCATGGCTGTAAAGGCTTCGTGTCCCGGTGTATCCAAGAACACAATGTCACCGCGCTTAGTTTTAACGTGGTATGCGCCAATATGCTGAGTAATTCCGCCTGCTTCTCCAGTGGTTACACTGGTCTTGCGTATGGCGTCCAACAAAGAAGTTTTACCATGGTCAACGTGCCCCATAATTGTTACAACAGGTGGGCGAGGTTTTTGGTTCTCAGGGCTTTTCTCGGTTTCAGTGGAAATAAGCAGATTATCTTCTGAAAAACCTACTTTTTCAACTTCATAACCATATTCAGAAGCCACCAAGGTTGCTGTGTCAACATCGAGGGCATTGTTAATGGTTGCCATTAGCCCTAGATTAAACAGTGATTTAATTACTTCGCTAGATTTTATACTCATTTGGTGAGCCAAGTCAGCCACTCTAATGGCTTCATCAACTCTAATTTTCTTCTTGGCAGCCTTCATGGGCTGAGTGGAAATAGCCACTTGATTTTGCTGTTTCTTGGGTTTGCGTGCCCTGCGATGTCTGAAGTTTTCATCATCATCGCCCGCGCCTGCCATGGCAAAATTATTACGACGACGTATGCTTTCTTGATTTTCATTTTGACTAAAATCAACAGTTCGTCTGCCTTTATTACGTTTTTTACGACTTTGATCGCTTTCCAAAGGTGGTATAGCGCCAAAACCTATATCAGTGCGTGGTGCAGATGGCCTTGCTGGTCTTGGTCTCTGGTTTTGAGCAGGAGCGTCTTTATCTTGGGGTTTTGTGTTACCAAAGGGAGCTTGACCGCCCGGTCTTGGGGGGCGTTGCCCTTGTGGTCTTGAATCCCTGTCCCTATTATCTTTAAAGTCACGAGTTTGACGTCCGTCTTTATGCTCAGACCTTTGATCTTTATAATTTCTGTTTTCTCTTGGTGGGCGTTGTTCCCTATTTCCATCTTTGCGATCAGAGCGGAAATTGTCGGAACTTGTTTTTTCATAACGTCCGGAAGCGTTTACATCGGGGCGTGAGATAACCCGAACAACAGGTTCATCCATGCTGTTAACCTTGGTTACTTTGCTTCCGGCTGGAGGCAAGATACTTTTTTCGCTTTCTCTTCCGGGAGTTGCGGAGGCAGCAGGGGCAAGCTTATCCACATTTTTTTGCTTATCGATTTTTTCTGTTGTTTCTACTTCTGCTGTGTTTGAATTTTCAACCGGCAAAGCTGGAATTTCTTCTTTAACAGCAGGTAGTTCAACTTTTTCTTCCGTTTTTTCGTTCTGAGCTTCAACTTTTTCCAAACTTTTGGCTTGACTGATTATGCGAGCCGGTGTATCAGGAAGCTTCTTAGACTCTTTAGGGGGGCGAGTCCTTTTTTTAGTTTCATCTTTTTGTCCAACTTGAGCTTCAGCTTTCTTAGCATCTGCTTCCTCAGTTTCAAGCTTTTCTGTGCTTTTAACTTCTTGAACTTTCTTTTCTGCTTTTGCTTCTTTTTCTACTTTAGCAGTTTTTTTAGGCTTAGGAGAATTTTCCGCATTAGCTTCCTTTTCTTCCTTAGTGGCCTTTACTTCCTTGCTTGGCTTTTCTTCTTTAACTGATTTTTCTGCCTTAACAGTTTTTTCTGCTTTAACAGTTTTATCCGCTTTAACGCCTTTTTCTGCCAAATCATCTTTCTTGGCTTTTTTAACTTCGGCTGTTTTTTCAACAGGTTCAGCTTTTTTGGCTTTTTTAGCTTCAGTTTGAACTTTTGCCGTGCCCTTACTTTCTTCGGAAGTTAATATTTTTTCTGCTGACTTTTCTTCAGAGTTAACAACAGCCTCAAGCGTAGAAGTATTATCTTCATGGCTTGCACTTTGTCTGCGACGAATCTTTACATCAGCTTTTGGTGCAGCAATTTGTTCGGTTTGATTGCCGACAGATTTTTTTTCATCAGCACTTTTTTTATTTTTCTCACTCATTTTTATACCCCTTTGCGCTTACCATTATCAAAATATTTCTTATTAAATTTTTGTTGACATTCCAACGAATTACAAACGTAATACCCACGTCCTACATTTGTTTGATTTATGTCAAATGCAAGCGCCCCTCCATTTTCTTCATGCGTTTGGAGGAAAACATAGCGTTTAAGCTCTTTTTTTACAAAACGCTTTCTGCAACTACAACACATACGGTTGGGCTGATGCCCTTTTTTCATATTTTTACCTAACATAATTACACAAGGCTATGAAATAAAATAGTTTTGTGTAATTATTGTCACATTATTTGTGTTTAGATTTTTATTAATCTGCCTCGTCATCGCCTTCTATAATTGGAGAAAGAAAGGAAATGGCGGATCTTAAGTCCACAATTTTACTTTGAGATAGAGCAAGCTTGTCCACTAATTCCTGATCATCGGCAAATCTCAGCATTTCCAAAGTATTGTAACCGGCTTCCAAAAGTTGCTCAACACTAATTTCGGCAACTGAGGCAACTTGTTCAAGTCCACGACCAATGGAATTAGCTTCCTTATACCTAGATTCAGAAAAAATATCAATTTTCCAACCCAGCAACTTGGCGGCCAGTTTTACATTTTGCCCTTTGCGACCAATGGCATTTGTCAGCTGATCATCAGGAACTGTAACTTCGAGCAAGTTATCATTTTCATCAATAACAATTTTAGAAATAACTGCCGGAGCCAAAGCATTTCTTGCATAAACGCTTATATCCGTATTCCAAATTACAATATCAATTCTTTCGCCTCTGAGTTCTTGCACAATATTTTGTATTCTTGAGCCTCTAACTCCAACGCAAGCGCCCACAGGATCAACATCTCTATCGCGTGAAAGTACGGAAACTTTAGCCCTTGAGCCCGGATCTCTGGCCACGCCCATAATTTGGACTGTTCCATCATCAACTTCAGGAACTTCAAGGCGAAACAGAGCATTTAAATAGTCACGGTGAGAGCGCGAAATTACAACTTGTGGACCACGTCCCTCTTTTTTTACATCAACAATGAGGGCTTGTATACGCTCACCTCTTTTGTGGTGTTCTTTAGGTATTTGTTCCTCACGAGGTAAAATTGCTTCCGTTCTGCCAAGGTTTACAACCCAACCACCCTTATCACGGCGCTGTGTTATACCACTGACAATCTCACCGACTCTTTCTTTATATTCACTATATATTTGGCTTTGTTCAGCATCTCTCATTCTTTGAATAATAACTTGTTTGGCAGATTGTGCGGCAATACGTCCTAAATCATCAATCTTCATTCTAAAGCCCATTTCATCTTCAAGTCTAACGGAAGTATCGTGGTTTTTTGCATCTTCAAAACTTATTTCTATAAGCTCATTTTCAACTTCTTCAACCACGGTTTTAAATTGATATATCTCGATTTCTCCACTTTCATCACTATAAGTAACTTCAACATCAAGATCTTCACCATAACGCCTTTCCACAGAAGTTCTGACAGCATCTTCCAGTGTTTTTATCAGCATATCTCGATCAATTCCCTTGTCTTTGCAGATTTGATCTATGGCTTTTTTTAACTCCAAATTCATTATAATCCTCCGATTATTTTATACCAATATATTACACAGCTTCCGGAAACACATGAATAAGACGGACTCTTTTTACTGTTTCCCATTCTATAATATAAGTTTTATCTTCAAACTCCAACTTAAAGTCGTTTACTCCAACTTCAAGTAAAGTTCCCTTAAATTTTTTGCGGTTTTCAAAATCCGGATGAGTGATATTTAAAACCAAATCAATAGGGTGCCCCACATAGGCTTTCATTTGTTCAAGTTTATAAAATGTTCTTTCAAGCCCGGGGGAAGAAACTTCTAAAATCCAAGCATCATCAAAAACATCTTCCACTTCCATGGCTAAACCAAGCAAGCGAGAAATCTTGGAGCATTGTTCTATACTTACATTTTCAGAATTTATTTCATCTTCAAAGTTGACTTGATTTGCATTAAAAGCAGTTTCAGGGCTAAGATTTTCAGGGCTATTTGCTAGCTTCTCAAGCTGTTTTGGGTGAATAGTTTTTTTTCTGCTTTTTTCTTCTTTTGTCTGTGGTTTGACAAAAGGAATGGGCTTACCGTCAAAGGGTTTATCCACAAATATTCTTACGGTTGGCTTAGTTGCACTGCCAATAATATCAATACCCCATATTTCAAGCCCCAAGGAACTAACTGCAACCTTGGCTAGTCTTTCTACCAAATCAATATTTTTTTGATTAGCTGTATTAATGCCCAAACTGTTTTCTACAGACATCAACCCTTCCTTAAATTAATTTTTAT
>CAYJHF010000075.1:10966-11349 GCA_964369905.1 uncultured Mailhella sp.
TATTGCTATGAAATAAAAAAAAGGGAGGACAGATGTCCACCCTCGCCCTTAAATATCTAGAAAACAACCAAATAATAAGCACCTGTTCTCTGTTTAACCAAACAAAAAACAATGGGATTTTTTTAAAACACAAATTCCTAATATCTTGGCTAAAAACGCTTGTCAAGCTTTTTTCACAGAAAACACTAAATTTTTTAGAAAAATATTATTTTGATGAGTATATTTTTTTTAATTAGCAATGCTGAAAAATATAAGAACTATTTATAAATAAAAAGTTTTTATTAAAATAGTCGATGCTGAAAATAATAATAACTATCTGTTAGCAAAGAATATTCTTACCAAATAACACTAAAAAATTTGCAAGAAATAAGCATGGGACATGC
>CAYJHF010000076.1:0-4744 GCA_964369905.1 uncultured Mailhella sp.
TTGCCTCCAAGTGCCACCTTGTGGACGCCACAAGTGAATTGTGGCTCATTTTACGTCACGCAAAGCTCTAGCGGTTGCTTTTGTAATGATTAGCCCTGCTAAAAATTCTTTTTTTAAATTCAAAATCTGCAAGAAAATTGCTTGTTCAAAGCTCATTTCTTGCAGATTTTTTTTGTATTTTTTACTAATTTTATATTTATTAGCAATATATTATCATATTTTTCAGCATAGAGTAAAATGCTATAATTAGCAAAATATTCTAAAATAAAAATGTGAACTTGGTTACAAAATAACCGCCTACGCAAAGCCAAATAGCTAAAACTGCTGCCAAAATAAAGGGTTTTGGCCCAACGGATCTAATTTTCTCAAAACTAGTTTCCATACCAAGGGCACACATGGCCATGGTTAGTAAGAAAATATCAAAGGTATTGATGGCATTTACAACATCTTTAGGCAATAAATTCAAAGAATTAAAGCCAATACAAACTATGAACAAGACAGCAAACCAAGGGAAAGTTCTAAATGTATATTTACCACCGCGACAGGCATTTTCATCTTGTGGATCATCATCACAATCGGTAAAATCAGGAAAAGCTCTCAGCCAATAGCCAAGGCTAATTAATAGGGGGGCAATCATAATAACTCTAATCATTTTTACAATAATAGCCGTATTACTGGCTTCGGGGGAAACAGACTGTCCTGCGGCCACAACGTGTGCAACTTCGTGTAAGGTGCTACCTACAAAAACTCCATATTGCTCAGGAGTAAAGCCTAAAATACCGCTGCCGTAGAGGGCAGGGTAGAGAAACATGGCCACAGTTCCGAATATTACAACTGTTCCAACGGCCACACTACTTTCATAGTTTTTACCCTTTACAACGGGTTCAGTGGCCAAAACGGCAGCCGCTCCACAGACAGCACTGCCTGATGCAGTTAAAAATGCCAGTCTTCTTGGTAATTTAAACACTTTAATCCCAAGCCAAGAACCTCCCACAAAGGTTGTGAAAAGCATAAAAACTGCAATGGAAAAACTATCTAGGCCAACCATGAAAAGATCTTGAAAGGTTAAACGAAAGCCATACAAAATAATGGCAAAGCGCAATAGCGTTTTGGAGGAAAACAAAATACCGACTAAATAGTAATCAGGCATAGACTTATGTAAAGTATTGCCATAAAGCATACCAAAGACTATGCCAACAATTAACGGGCTAAGTCCAAGGGCTGTGAAAAAAGAGAGTTGCGAAATTTGCCAAACAGCACTGGTAAATAAAACTACAAAAAAAACTCCGCCTAACAATCTAATATTGCTTTCGCTTTTGATTTGTAATAGTCTAAGCACTTGCTTATTCCTCCTAGATTAGAGCTTTGCATAATAATTTTTTTTGCAAAGTTCTTTGAAAGCATAGCTTTCAGGTTTGAGATTATTGAGCCCATGACACAGAAAATTTAAATTATTTACTGTAGATTTATCATTATATAATAAAAAATTTAATTTTCAAACGGTTAAAATTTTTCAACTTGATAAGTTTAATTTATCAAATAATATGGAAAGTGAGGACATTGTGACAATTCGACAATTTGAAATTTTTTTAGCTTTGGCCAAAACTCCAAATATGAGGGCGGTTGCCAGTCAGTTTTTTTTAAGTCAAGCTGCAGTTTCCAGTTCTCTTAATGCTTTTGAAACTGAAATTGGCAGTCCTCTCTTCTACAGGGTGAACAATAAATTAATTTTAAATGAAAAAGGTAGATTGCTCCAAAGCAAACTTATTCCTCTATTAAATGAGATAAAAAATCTAGTGGCAACCATTTCCCATGAGGATATAGCCGGCAAAATGAATATTGGAGCTTCAACAACCTTAGCAGACTTTATTATTCCTCAAGTTTTATTTGATTTTAATAAAAAATATCAAAATGTTAGCATACGCTGTGAATCTGAAAACACAGCAGAGGTTGTTCATAAGGTGGAACTTGGCGAATATGATTTAGGCTTTGTAGAGGGTGAGGTGCATAATATTAATTTAAGTGTAAATCCTTTAATTTCTGAAAAGCTATTAATTGTTACAGCCAATGAAGAATTTGCCAAACTCGGCCCTTATTCCATTTCTGAGCTAATGGAAATGGATTGGCTTTTAAGGGAAAAAGGTTCTGCGGCTAGAGAAACTTTTCTAGATAAACTTGAAAAACAAGGATTAAAACCAAAAAACTTTATGGAATTTAACCATTATCGCCCCATGAAAACCTTGCTTAAAAATCCCAACACCCTAGCTTGTCTTTCAGGTATTGTTGTGGCTGATCAATTACATAATAAAAATCTTTTTGCTGTAGAAGTTACTGATGTGGAATTTACAAGAACCTATTATAAGGTTGAACATAAAAATAAAGTTCAATCTGTCTTAATTGGCTTGGTAAGTTCAGCCATTGAAGAACATTTGCAAAACTTTTTTCAAAACAAACCGGAATAAAGGAGATATGTTTATGAATTATCAAGAATTATTTAGTGTAAAAGACAAGGTTGCCTTGGTAACAGGAGGTAGTTCAGGTTTAGGTGAGGCCATGGCTACAGCCCTTGGACTTGGCCAAGCTAAAGTTATCTTGGTTGCAAGTTCAGAGGAAAAGCTAAAACAAAGCAAAAAAAGGTTGGAGGAAAAAAATATTGAGGTTTCTTATATTGCGGCAGATTTATCCAAGAGCGAGGGGGCAATTGATTGTGCAAATAAAGCACTTGCCCTTGGAGCGGTAGATATTTTAATCAATGCAGCCGGAGTAAATTTACGCCAAGCCTTTAACGAAATAAGTCCTAAAGATTGGGAGTTGCAAATTTCTTTGCACCTTAGCGCACCATTTTATCTAACTCAATATTTGGCACCAAAAATGGCAGAAAGAAATTGGGGCAGAATAATTAATATTGCTTCTTTGCAATCCTACAGAGCTTTTGCCAATAGTGCGCCCTATGGAGCAGGCAAAGGCGGTATTGTTCAATTGACAAAAGCCATGGCTGAGGCTTGGTCTGCTAAAGGAATTACCTGCAACGCCATTGGGCCTGGCTTTTTCCCCACAGCTCTAACTGCTCCTGTATATAATAATCCGGAGCTTTTAATGCACAATGCCAAACAAACCTGCATTGGGAGAAATGGTGAGCTGACAGATTTGTATGGGCTAACAATCTTCTTGGCTAGTAATGCTTCTTCCTATATTACCGGGCAAACAATTATGCTTGATGGTGGTTTTACAGCAAAGTAAAGCCATATTCTGAAAAAATCAAAAATTGACCTTTTCAGTATGAACTATAATTGCTTGTTTTGTGAAAAAAATTTTCAAGTTGACTGACAGGCAGATTTAATATATTTTTTTTATGCTCTTCGGTGCAAAGTTTATTTTTTTATAAAAATTATTCTTAATTCTTGCCAATAACTTAGGAATAACATATAACTTTTTCATATAAAACATCATTTTTATATTACATAAAATTATGTGAGGCTGTCGATGGAAGAAAATAGTCATGAACAAAAAAGGGCAAAATGCTTTTTTTTAGATATTGGACCCTTTATTTTGGGCTTAGCCCTTGCGTCTGCAATAGGCTGGCACGTTTACCCTGAACTCATGCTAAAGCAAGAAAAACAGCCCATAGAATTTAATCATGTTGCCCATATAGAAAATGCCGGCATGGCCTGTAGTGACTGCCATTATATTCGTGAAGACGGAACATTTAGCGGAGCTCCAACAACAGCTTCCTGTGCTGAATGTCACTCAGGGCCAATTACTGAGAGTGCTGAAGAAGAAAAATTTATTGTTAAATTTGTTGAGGCCAATGTGGAAATCAAGGATAAATGGAAGATTTACCAAAAACAGCCTGACAATGTTTTCTTTAGCCATGCAGCCCACAACTTTGAAACCTGTACCATGTGCCACCCTGATCTTTATGAAACTCCACAAGATTTGTGTAATGAATGCCATCTTGATGTGGCTTCCACAACAAAACCGCCTAAGTACAGAGAGAATAGAATTTCCGGTTATTCTGAACATACAATGATGATGCCAACTTGTGAATCTTGCCATGCCAATGAAAATCATTATGATGGCATGACAAGAGCTAACAATGCTTGCTTTACTTGTCATAAATAATTGGGGGAAATAAGATGAAAAGACGAGGATTTTTAAAATTTGCCCTTGGAGCTACCACAGGCTTAGTTGCTTCTCCCATGATTTGGTCAACCCTCTACGACTTGGTTTATTGGAGTCAAAGTTGGGAGTGGATTCCAAGACTTAGACCAGGCCTAAATGAATATATTCCGACAGCTTCCAAGATTTGCCCCGGAGGAACTCCAATTTTAGTTCGCACTGTAGACGGGCGTGTTATCAGAACTCTTGGCAACCCCAACAATGATATAAGCGAAGGGGGGCTGACCACTTTAGCCGTTTCCGAAGCTCAGCTTCTATATTCTGAGAGCAGAATACATAGGCCTTTATTGCGGGCTTCTGATGGTGGGCATTACACAATTTCTTGGGAAATGGCCGAAAAAATTCTATTGGAAAAAACCAAGGCTGCCAAAAATTCCACTGCCTTTATTTCCAGTGATCCCTCCTCCACGTTGAATGAGTTATTTTCAGCCTTTTTAACGGCCAATGGTTCAGATGACTTTTTGTTTATGCCTGTTGAAGAAAATGCTGCCTTAAAAGCGTGGAGGCTTATGGGTGGCAACGGCCGACTTGGCTATGACTTGGATAATAGTGATTTTATTCTCTC
>CAYJHF010000076.1:4754-11308 GCA_964369905.1 uncultured Mailhella sp.
GGCGCTAATATGTTTGAAAGCTGGGGAACTGTGGCACGCAATCGGAAGATTTTTAAAAACAGCCATCCGGCGGGTGAAGAAAATACAGTAACAGTTGTTTTTGCAGGACCTATGCAAAATAATACAGCTGTGGTTTCAGACATTTGGATTCCCATTTTACCGGCCACAGAATCCATATTAGCCCTAGGAATTTGTAGAGAGTTGATTAAACGTGGTTATGGTAAATCTTTACCACAAATTAAAGAGTTTGAAGCCTTGGTGGAGCTTTATGATGTACACCATTTATTGGCTTATTGCGGATTAATTCCTGAGCGTTTTGAATTGTTGATTGATAGGCTTGTGGCTGCCAAAAGGCCCATTGTGCTTAGCGGTTGTCCCATGGGTTGCGGTGGTGGAGCAGCTCCCATCATGGCTTGCATTGCCGTTAATATGCTCTTAGGTAGGCTTGGCAAGGAAGGGAATATGGTTGACTTGGCTTTTCCAAAGAAAGTCTTGCCTCTTTCCCAAAGCTATGAACAAATGCACAGTCTTGATTTGGTGGATTACTCACAAGATGTGGCCAATGAAAGGATAAAACCGCCAAAACTTTTATTTTTACACGAATCAAACCCTATTTATGCTCTACCCAAGAATGTGCAAATTGAGGAATTTTTGAATAAGGTAGAATTTAAAGTTTCTTTTGCCAGCTTCCTTGATGAAACCAGTGCAACCTGCGATTTGATTTTACCTGTTGCTTTGGGGCTTGAACGCTTTGATGATGTATATACTCCTTATGGCTCAGGCTTTGAAAACTGGACACTAACTAAGCCAATTACTGAGCCAAAATATTTCTCAAGGCCTGTGGGTGAAGTGATTATTGCTTTAGCTGAAGAGCTTGGCTATAAACTTGGAGTGGAAAGTGTTCCCGAGCTTTTAGAACTCAAAGGAAAATCAATCAATGCCAGCTTTGAAGAGTATATTATCAATGGTTTAACTCATCAAAATCCTGTGCCATATTTTTATGCCGGCAATTTTAGGCTTGGTGTGGAAGTTTTAGCCCGAGCAGTGCAGGGGCAAGTTCAAGAAGGTATTAGACTATTGCCACAAATTGTTTATGGAGTTGGATCTGCCAGCACAGGTATTCCACCTTATGCCAATCGTATAATTTATGACTATCAACTCAAAAAAAGCCATGCGGTAATTCAGATGAACAGCTTTACCGCTAAACTACTTGATGTACAACAAGATGACATGGTTTACTTGGAAACCTCCAATGGTAAAATAATGGTTATGGTTACAATTTTTGAAGGAATAATGACTAATGTTGTGAGTATGTTGGCCGGCCTTGGGCATACCGAGTTTGACCGTTTTTCCATGAATAAGGGTGCAAATATTCTTGCTCTTGCTCATGTGCACGCAGAACCGGGCACAAACTTACCCATTTGGAGTGATAATGATGTTAAAGTGGGGAAGGTGTAATTATGGCTACATATCCTGAATTTGAAAAAAAATGGGGCATGGTAATTGATGTGGATAAATGCACAGGCTGCGGAGGCTGTGCCATGTCTTGCCAAGCTGAAAATAATGTTGCTCCACAAGAAGATGCAACAAATAAACTTAGAACTAATAACTGGATGTTTATTTACCGTCTTTCCAATGGGGAAAAATATCCCTACCATGAAACAGCTTACTTGCCAAAACCTTGTATGCAGTGTGGTAAACCATCTTGTGTGCAAGCCTGCCCTGTTGGTGCTACGGATAAAAGTGAAGATGGTGGCATAGTCAGCCAAATTGTTCCCCGCTGTATTGGTTGTCGCTATTGTATGGCTAGTTGTCCCTATCACTCTCGTTATTTCAACTGGCTTGATCCCCATTGGCCCGGAGATTTGGCCGAGGCTCTTAGCCCTGATGTTTCTACCAGACCGAGAGGTGTGGTTGAAAAATGTTCTTTTTGTCATCACCGTTGGATGCTAGCCAAAGACAAAGCCATTGCCAATGGAGAAGATCCGGCCTATTTAAATGAGAGCGATTTCCAAACTTCATGTGCTGAGGCTTGCCCCAATGGAGCTATTACCTTTGGTGATTTGAAAAACCCTGAACATAAAGTGCACACCTTATCACAAAGCCCCTACGCTTTTAGACTGTTAGCCAGACTTGGCACAGACCCACAAGTGTATTATATCAGCAAAAGAGAGTGGGTGCGTCGTTTAGGTGATAATTATTTGCCCGATGAACAAACCGGGCATCCTCTAAAAACTTTGTAAAATTTGTGAAAGGAAGATATTATGGATTATAGTAAACCCATTGATGCGGCTCTTTTCCCTAAGGGTGTTACCAGATGCCCCCTTTCAAATTTTTTGGCTTGGATGACAATTCCCATCTGGCATATTATGTTCGGAACTGCCGCCGCCTTGGTTATATTTGTTGGCGGCCTAGGCTATACTGCCCTTGATGATCGCTTTGCTTTTGGGCTTTGGATTACTCTTGATCTAACCATTGTAACCTTTGGGGCAGGCGCTTTTGTAACCGGATTTTTATATTATATTCTCAATATTAAAGAGCTGAAAAGCGTATTAAACTTTGCGGTTTTAAACGGATTTTTGTGTTTTATTTGCGTGCTTATTGTATTGCTTTTGGACATTGGACAGCCCCTTAGGTTTTGGTTTGGATTTTGGTATCCCAATGTGGACTCTATGATGGCTGAACTAATTTTCTGTATTGCCGCCTACTCCATTGTTATTATATTGGAATTTGTCACATTGATTTTAGATGCGGATTTCTTTCAAAGAAATAAGCTTGTTAAACATCTAACCCATAATTTACACGTTTATATGCCCATTTTTGCCGGAATGTGTGCCTTTATTGCCACCTTCTATCAAGGCTCTCTTGGCGGTATGTATGGGGCTTTGTTTGGGCGTCCTTACCTCTTTAGAGAAGGTTTTTTTGTTTGGCCTTCTACCTTCTTTCTCTACACCCTTTCTGCCATTGGTATAGGCCCTATGGTTTTGATAATTTTAGCAACCATTATTGAAAAGTTCACCGGAAAAAAACTGGTTGCGTGGAAAGTTAAACAATTATTGGCTAAAATCGGAATTTCAGTTCTGGCTGTGTATACTTTGTTCAAGTGTATTGACACTTACTATTGGATTGAAAACCTCTTGCCAAGGGCAGGAAATAGCCTTGAGGATATGTTTTACGGTTTTATCTATAGCCAAGTATGGTTTTGGGCTGAACACATTGTATTATTCGTGGCAATTTTTATTTTAGCAATTCCATTGTTTAGAAATATTCCTTTCTTGTTTTACAGTGCTATTTTGCTTACTTGCTATAGCGTGGTTTTAAATCGCTATGTGATGGTTATTCAAGCCCTCGGTATTCCGGTTATGCCTTTTGAAAACTGGACTTACTATTGGCCAAACTGGACTGAATGGGGAGCTTTTGCTTTTATTGCCGGTATTTATGCCCTTGCTTTTTCTGTGATTTATCGCTATTGCACAGTTTTCCCTGACGAAATAGAGCTAAATAAAAAATAAAATTTGAAAACCTGAGAATTTTTTATGCAGAGCTTTCTCATTAGGAAAATTGCATGATATTTTTAAAATCAAAAAGTGATTTCATAAAATCCATAAATGAAAACAAGCTTGATATAGAAAAAACACTGGATAAAATTACAAAAGAAACAGATTTTGCTAGAAAAATAAAACTTACTTATCAAGCTGTTGAGCAATTAACTAACAGTAGTTCAGCATATTATTCTTCAGATGTGGTGGAGAGTGTATTTTGTACCTTGGCCAGGCAACACCAAATCCAATTAAATAAAGATTACAAAAAAAACTCTGTTCTGCATATTGCAAGTCAAGTTTATAGCTGGGGCGGTCACTCCAGAGTTATTGAACGATGGATAGAACTTTCTGATAATTCTGAAATCCACAGCCTTTTATTGACCAAGAAAATAAAAAGAGGTTTGCCAAAAAACCTTATGAACTTGGTTAAAGAAAAGAATGGGAAATTTTTGAACTTGGCAATGCTTCTGATTTAGAGAAAGGCTTGGAACTGAGGCAAATAGCTTCAAAGTTTGATAAAATAATTTTACACATTCACATGGACGATGTAATTCCATTAATTGCCTTTGGAACAAATGATTTTAGCCGCCCTATTTTTTTATTTAACCATGCCGATCATAGATTTTGGCTTGGTGTAAGCATTGCGGACTGTATTGTTAACTTTAGAGAATTTGGAGAAAGGATTAGTTTAAATCTAAGGGGTGGATCTAAAAACTTCACTCTTCCTTTACCAAATCCTGAAAAAGAAATATTGACTAATAAAAATATAGATGCACTAAAACAGGAACTTGGCCTACCCCTAGATAAGAAAATAATTTTTACTTCAGGCTTTAATGATAAATATAAGCCACTTTTGCATTATGATTTTGTTAACTATATGCAAAACATTCTAAGTAAAAGGGACGATATTTATTTTATAGCCATTGGTCCAAATAAAATTGAAAACCAAGATAAACTAGTTA
This sequence comes from uncultured Mailhella sp., assembly GCA_964369905.1. Taxonomy (GTDB): domain Bacteria; phylum Desulfobacterota; class Desulfovibrionia; order Desulfovibrionales; family Desulfovibrionaceae; genus Taurinivorans. The sequence goes on from CAYJHF010000076.1 coordinate 9,259, forward strand.
AAGACAAGTCAAAAATTCTTGATGAAATGCCTTATTGTGAATTTATAAAATATTTATTCTGCGCTAACTTGGTTGTGGATAGTTTTCCCATGTCCGGAGCTACAGCCTTGCTTGATGCATTAAGATTAAATAAGCCGATTTTAAGTCTCAAATGCCCCACAGGGCAAGCTGATTATCTTGAAAAATCGGAGGCATATTGCCAAAATCTTGAGGAGTTAATCCGGAAAACAAATTTATTACTCACAAATCAAGAAGAGGCCAATAAAAATATTGCACAAGTTTTAGAGCTATTAAATCAAGAAAACTCTAAAGAAATTTGGTTAAGTAAGAAATCAGAGTTATATGAAAAATATACCACTCATAAAATTCAAAATTTTAAATCCATAGCAAAAAAAGAACCTGATGATTTAGATTTTTATTTAGAGCAACAAAGCTTGAATTTAAAGGTAAAACTACATATTCCCCATATTTTAACCGTATATAAATATAGAAAATATGGAAAAGCACACTTAAAACTTGCTCTTTTTGAGTAACAATTTCTTAAAACATACTGTCTAATCTTTAGCTTTTTCCAAGGTAATAATTTCTATTTGAGAGTAAAAGCCAAGTCTTAGTGGCACGCCGTCCCATAAGCCCATACCATTTGACACAAAGACTGTTCCATGATCTGTTTGATATTCTCCACTGGAAAACCCACCATTTGCATTGCTAATTATAAAGTTTATGGGAAAAAATGCTCCGCCGTGGGTATGTCCTGAAATTTGTAAACTAGCGTTTGCTTTGGGGCTTTCCGAGTGGTTAGGGCGATGAACTAAGAGCAAACGAAAAACATCATTATGCTTGGGGTTATAATTTTTCAAAGCAAGCTCTAAACTTGGCGGTGGTAGCCCAACCCTGCTTGAAGCAGGATCGGATAAGCCAACAATGTTTAATGTACTATTTTCAAAATCAATATTTTTATGGGCATTTTCCAGCAAGGTTATATTTGGCAAAGAGGAAAAGTAGTTTAACCAATTATAATAACCTGTAATATACTCATGGTTTCCGGCTATGGCATAAACTCCAAGGGGAGCTTGCAAACGATTATATGGAGTTACATCTTCCTTTATCTCTGCAAAAGGTGCGTCCACTGCATCGCCAACTATAACAATTAAGTCACTTTGACTGGCCAAAATTTTATCAATTGCTTTATCAAGCCATTCTTTGCGGAAAAATAAGCCAATATGCGGATCGGCCATAACTGCAATTTTCAGCCCATCAAGCTCCTTAGGTAAGTCTTCAAAAGTTAAAGTAACTTCTTTAATGGGAGGACTGCGAACTGCTTGATAAACACCAAATGTGCTGGTAATCAGAATAAAGGGCAAAAAAATCAGAGTATAAATTTTTACAGGGGCTTGAATTTTAAATAATCTTAAAATTAGCTTAATTATATCATAGCAAAGGGCTATAAATGCTCCCATTAGAGTAACAACCAAGAACCAGCGAAAAACCAATTGGATTTCATCATTAAACATATAGGGGAAGAGGCGATCAAAAATAAGTAGTTGAAAGCAAGAAGTAATACTAATTGCAAATATCCACCACTTTCTTTTAATAGGCAAAAATTTTACAAATCTAAAATAAAAATAAAATGCTAAGACAGATAAAATAAAACTAATATAATACCAAAACATAAGGGCCTTATAAGTTAATATTGATTAAATATTTTTTGCAGGTTTTTTTGTAAAACTTTTGTGCACAAAAGTTTTACAAAAAGATAATCAATTTCTGGCACATTCACTTGCTGAACCAAGTAAAATATCAAGCCCATGCTTGAGTTCCGGCAGAATAAAAGTCAGGCTTTCTTCAATGGCCTTGGGACTGCCGGGTAGATTTATAATTAATGTATTTTTTCTGATTACAGAAACAGCACGGCTAAGCATAGCCCGCTTTGTTATTTGCATGGAATAGGCTCGAATGGCTTCTGCAATGCCCGGGACAATTTTGTCTGCCACGGCTAGTGTGGCTTCCGGTGTATTGTCTCTACTTGAAAAACCTGTTCCGCCTGTGG